>JAJRSN010000174.1 GCA_024278715.1 Calditrichota bacterium | reverse complement strand
GTAAAATCATAATTCTAATTTATTGCAACAGATAAAACAGTTTACACAACCGTAACCAGAGTTTACATTTTTATTCTTTTAATATTGCTCGATTTTCAATGTTTTCAATATTTTTTAACCGGCATAATTATTGTAAACATAAATATTAAATTTTGAAAAATAATTTTTACGGCGCCGGATTTTTGTTTTTTTGTGAAGATTTTTTGCCCTTGAAACAGAGAATATTAATGATTATTTTGAAAATGAATTCGTAAAAATGAATTGACTTCTGATTTTGTAACTCCTGAAAATCGACGCCCTCTGTTCTTTTGGTCATAAAAAAGAGTGTGCCTCAAAACGGAATTGTGTCATAACAGGAATTCAATATGTAAATTAAGGACGGTTATATTTTTACGGATCCGTCATTCAAAAATGAATTTTTCAAAAATCACAGATTTGTATGTTGAACCTATTATTAAAACATCAGCTCGAAAATTACCTTTTAAGCAATATCGTTAATAAAACGAAGAAAGGGATTATGATGAAAAAAGTTCTGTTTCTGCTTTTTCCGTTATTTTTAATGGGACAAAATTTAAGCTATCCCGATACAATGTATTACAAATCCGGTAAAATCATTCCCTGTTTTGTTGTGGAGTTAAATAAAGATTTGTTAAAAGCAGTTTACGGCAATGAAATTATAGGGTCTGCCGGTTTTCCTTTAATCGACAAGGTTGTAATCGACGGAATGGGCTTTGTTTATCGATCAAAAACGGGATTTACAACCAAAATCGATTCCATAGCAAATTATTTAAAAAAGAGAAATAAGATAAGAAGGAAAAAATTAAAAGAAAGGGCTGAACGGTTAAAAGTCAGGAAAAAGATTAAAGAAGAAAAGCAATTAATATCTCAAAAAAGCAAAAACATTCAAAAGAGGAACAAATGGTCTTTTGGTCTGCTTTACATCCCAAACTATTCGGAAAAAATTTACCGGATTTCCTCTTATGATTATTACGGATACAAATTTACAGTTCTGGCGGATCCCGTTAAAAAATCCCTGATTAAAAGTCAATTTACTTATCGGATTTTTCCGAGGCTCAGAATCGTTTTTAATGTCGCTTATACGAAGCTATTTTCCAAGAATCGTTGGGAAAAACACGTTGAAAATTTAACGGGAGGCAGCGATTATGATTACGGTCATATTCAAACCAACGATTTAAAAATAATAATCGGTAATCTGGGTATTAAATATTTTTTATCGCCGATAAGAATAAAGAAAGTCAGTCTCTATGTATTGGCAAGCGTAGGAAAGCAATGGGCTTTTTCAAATTTCAAATACAAAATTCTTTTTGTTGATCAAAACGATCAGCCTGAAATAGAATCCAATATCAATACCTATCTGGAAGACCTGAATTCACCGTTAATCTTTAATCTGGGTTTTGGCGCGGAATATTTTGTCAACGAATCCTTTTCCCTTAATTCCCGCTTGTTCTTCTCATATTCCACCAAACATTCCACTTTTGATTATAGAAGCAATAACACTTATGATATCACATCCATCATAAATGAAACCAAAAACTCAGAAGTATTAACGGAGGTCGGATTCGGACTGAATTTTTATTTCAATTGAGATTCAGAAGATCGATAAAACTTAAAATCTCAGGAAATTAGCCATGAAAAAACTAATAATCATTTGGTTAATTATTGTATATGTTTCAGGGCAAATTCATTTATCCGCACAAATCGTTAAAACGGATAATATTTTGTTCAATACTCCGAAAAGAATTTTTTACACCAAGAATAATATCAGCCTTCCTCTTTCAACTTTTGATGAACCTCCGAAAACTTTACCGTTATTTAAAAATGATTTTATTGTTAACAGTTTCGAAGGCAGGTATGGTTCCGAGCAATGGTTTCCTAATCTTGCCATTAATGAACTCGGATATTACGCTGTTACCTGGGTAGATACGCGCAACGGCTATAAATAAATTTTTGCCCAATTTTTCGACAATAAGGATCAAAGAATCGGCGGCAATATCATGGTAAGCGAAAAACCAAATGATTGGAATTCTTACCCGGCAATCGCGGCTTCTCCCAAAGGAGAATTTATTATTACCTGGGCGCAAAAAAACGATGTTATTTTGGCTCAAAGGTTCACCCGGGACGGTAAAAAAATTGACGATAATTTTAAGATAAATACCATGGAAGGCACGAATATCAGCGAGCCCACGATTGCAGTAAATAAAAACGGAGATTTTTTAATTGCCTGGTACAACGATAACCTGGGCGGGTTAAACTGTTATGCCCGACTTTTTGATGCTGAAGGTAACCCATATAGCGATGAAATTATGATTAATGATATATTGAATAAAGGACCTTCGAGTATCGGAAGAGAAAAAAGAGTTGCTGCTGACGGTAAAGGAAATTTTGCGGTTGTCTGGAGCTCACACCTCAACGGAAAATCAAAAATATTTCTTCAGGTAATAGATAAGCATGGGAATAAAATAGGGGACAATATCCTGATTAGCGATAAAGACGACGCCTATAATCATTCTTTTCCGACCATTGCCGGTACCGGCGAGGGGTATTATCTGATTATCTGGAACAGCTCAAGGGGCGGCATTGATGGCAGAATTTATCATAGCAACGGATATTTTGTTACGGACCAATTTGCCGTTACAAGGAGAAAAATTCCGTCTTATGCTTCCTGTACAATTTCCTCCGATAACGATCAGGTTTTTCTTGCCGCCTGGAGCGTTTCCGCCCCCATTACCAGTCAAAAAATAAATTTCGATTAACGGAGAGTTGTTGGGACCCCCCGACACCCTGAAATCTCCTTCGGATAATCTCATGTACGGAATCAATCCGGTTGTTTCCAATATCCTTAATAATTATTTTTATTTAACTTTTTCAAAATACCTTCTTAACGATAAAGACATTTTTCTTCAAAAATACGATATCAACTTAGAGCCCGTCGGGAATTTGACAACCGTTAATGATGACAGCGGAAGCGCCTGGCAACAAAAACCGGATGCTTTTTTTAATAGTAAAGGAGAATCCATTATACTATGGATAGATCGTCGGAACGGTCGGTACGATTTATACGCTCAAATATTGGATCAGAACTTCAACCCCATCGGTCAAAATATTCAGATAAACGATACTCCTACTGAATATTGGTTCACCGGAGATAAAACCGCCGCGGCTTTATCGGACGGCTCTTTTGTGATTGCGTTTTCCGCAGGGCAAAAGTATTATGCTCATAATATCTACTTACAAAAATTGAGCCCGTCCGGGCAAAAAACAGGAAAAAACAAATTAGTAATGCAATCTTACAATACCTCTTTTAAGGTAAAGTTAAAAGTAAACAACAATGATCAGATATTACTTTGCTGGTACGATGACGGCTATGGTACAAATACCGCCTATCTTGAAAAATTCGGTGTCAATTTAAACGCCGTTTCTTCACAAAAGCGTTTTATCTTTTACAAAAAGAATTTGACCCGTCGTCCTTTTACAATAGCCGTTGATGATTCTTTTAACATTTTTGCCGCATGGGTAGATTATGATTCCAATAAAAGAAAGTATGGCAATAAGATTTACGGTATTTTTTATGATGATAAGGGTAAAATTATTTCGGATACTATTTTTATCGATGAATTATCCCATTGGGAATATCCGTCTTTTCTGATTAACGCCGTTGACAATGAAAACAACTATCTTGTTTTTTGGGAATCTTCTTCAAAAATTCATCTGAAAAGATTTTATTACTCGGCAGGCGATACATTCGTTTATCATAAAACTTTTTCTCACACCGGTTATAAAGATATCGAACCGCAAATCATAGATTTCCGGAATCGTAAAGTCTTTGTTAAATGGAATTCGAACGGTGAGGTTTACGCTTATTTTTTAAATGACAACAGGCAAAAACTATATTCTTTCCTCTTACATTCATACGAAAATTTACAATCGTACTGGATAGACTACTTTACATATAATAATGCGCAGATATTTAAAGACAAATTATTATTTGTCTATGAAAGTAATCAAAACAAAAATACCGGTTACGATATCTGGGCAAACGTGCAAAAATTTAGCAATCTGAATTTTGAGCCGGAGATCTTTTTCCCGATGGCGGAGCGGGACGTTCTGTTTCAAAACTATCCGAATCCGTTCAGAAGAAAAACAACCATCGTTTATGAAATTTATGCTTTTCACAAGGTGAAAATATCCGTTTATGATATTCGCGGCAGAAAGGTTAAAGATTTAATAAACAAAAATCAAAAAAGAGGTATTTACGAAATCGAGTTTGACGCATCCGATTTGCCGTCCGGAATATATTTTTGCAGATTAGAGGCGTTTAATACGCAGGTTAAAAAATTGGTTCTGATTAAGTAAAATTCGCTTTTTAAGTCAATAAAAAAGCCGGCGAAACATATTCGCCGGCTACGGTTCATTTTATTCTTTTACAACCCAAACTTTAACCATTGCCTGCACTTCGGGATGCAGTTTAATGGGTACGGAATAGATTCCGAGGGATTTAATGGGTTCATCCAACAGAATTTTCCGGCGGTCAACTTCAAAGCCCTGCGCAGAAAGGGCGTCGGCAATATTTTGTGAAGTTACAGACCCGAAGAGTTTGTCTTCTTCGCCCACCTGTACGGGAATAGTGCAGGAAACGCTTTCCAGCTTTTTAGCAAATTCTTCGGCAATGCGTTTTTCTTTTTCCTGACGCCAGCTCCGTACTTTTAAATCGTTTTCCAGACGTTTTCTGTTTTCCTTGCTTGCAATATAGGCAATTCCCTTTGGAATCAAATAGTTACGGGCGTAACCGTCTTTAACTTTTACAATATCGCCCGTTTTGCCTAATCCTTCGTAATCTTGACGTAATATTATTTCCATGCTTATCACCTTCTTTAATTGTTTACCTGGTAAAATCCGCTACAAATGGAATCAAAGCCAGGTGCCGGGCTCTTTTGATGGCTCTGGCTAATTGCCGCTGGTGTTTAGCACAAGTGCCTGAGGTGTGTCTGGGAATAATTTTTCCCTGTTCGGTCAGATATTTCAGCAATTTCTTTTCTTCCTTAAAATCTATGTAAACAACACCTTCCTGGCAAAAGCTGCAGACGCGTTTTCTTCTAAATTTCAACATATTCATCATCCCCTCAGTTTTTTTCTTCGTTTGTTGGTTCTTCGGGCTGAAGCGCTTCGTTTTGCTTTTCTTCTGGTTCCTGTTTCACCTCTTCCGCGGCGGGAGCTGCTTTGGGTTCCGTAGTTTCGACGGGAGTTTTCTTCGGCGGTTCGACTACCGGCGCCGGTTCTTGTTTAATGCTTTTTCCCTCTTCGTCCATAGCCATGGCTTTTAATTTCCGCCTCTCATAGCGATAGGTAAGATAACGCAAAACCTTGTCGTTAAAATTGTATTCGCTCTCCAGCTCTTTGGGGATATTACCGGTGCCTTCGAATTCGATGGATCCGTAAAAGCCGTACTGCTTTTTGTGAATTTCATAAGCAAGGCGACGTTTACCCCACTTATCCACCTTGCGAACCTTGCCGCCGTTTGAGGCGATGATGTTACCGAATCGTTCGATTGTAGCATCAATCTCCTTTGGCGGCATAAGGCTGTCGAGAATAAAAATCGTTTCGTAAATAGCCATACATACCTCCTTTGGTCTTTACGATCCCTTTGTTTATTTACAAAGAGATAGGATTAATTATTGGTTTATTAAGTTCAAATATATTACAAAAGCGGCGCGATTACCAGCGCCACCACCGACATTAACTTAATCAAAATATTCAGCGACGGACCGGCGGTGTCTTTAAAGGGATCGCCCACAGTATCGCCGACCACGGCTGCTTTATGGGCATCGGAGCCTTTGCCGCCAAAAGCGCCGCCTTCGATGTATTTTTTGGCGTTATCCCAGGCTCCGCCGGCGTTTGCCATAAAAATAGCCATTAACACACCGCATACGGTTACTCCCGCCAGCAAGCCGCCTAACATTTCGGCTCCGCCCAAGAATCCGAAGATAACAGGCGTAAGAATTGCCAGCAGACCGGGCACAACCATGCGTTTGATTGCCGCGGCGGTGGAAATATCCACGCATTTGCGGTAATCCGCTTCCGCCTTACCTTCCATCAAACCCGGTATTTCTTTGAACTGGCGCCGGACTTCGGAAATCATATCAAAAGCGGCGTCGCCCACGGCGCGCAGAGCAAACGACGAAAACAGAAAAGGCAACATTCCGCCGATAAACAGACCAGCCATTACATAAGGATTGGAAACATCGATCGTTTGTATTCCCGCGGTAGCCATAAAAGCGCTAAAAAGCGCCAAAGCGGTTAAAGCGGCGCTGCCAATGGCAAATCCCTTGCCGATTGCCGCAGTCGTGTTGCCGACGGCGTCCAATTTATCGGTTCTTTCACGTACTTCCTTTCCCAGATCCGCCATCTCGGTAATTCCGCCGGCATTATCGGCAATTGGTCCGTAAGCGTCAACCGCCAGTTGAATTCCGATTGTGGAAAGCATGCCAAGGGCTGCGATGGCAATGCCGTACAACTGAGCCTGCGAATAAGCCACTACAATGGCGATTGCCAGAACAATGACCGGCAACGCTGTGCTCATCATTCCCGTGGAAAGACCGGCAATAATGTTGGTCGCCGTTCCTGTTTCCGAGGCATGAGCAATTTTTTGCGCGGGTTTTTTTGATTCGGAAGTATAATATTCCGTCAAAACACCGATTAAAATTCCGCCGATCAATCCGGCAATCAAAGCCAGAAAAATGTGCAAAGAATTTTCGGGCAGAAAAGCGTTAATCACAAAATATGACAAAACCGCCATGACAAAACCGGCGCCAAAGGTTCCCATGTTCAAAGCAGTCTGGGGATTTCCTCCCTCTTTGGTTCGGACAAAAAAAGTGCCGATAATAGAAACCAAAATTCCGAATCCCGCCAGAACCAGAGGCATTAAAACATGATCGAGACTTTTGGTAGCGCCGAGAACCATGGAGCCCACAATAGCGCCGACATACGATTCAAACAGATCGGCGCCCATTCCAGCCACGTCGCCCACATTATCGCCCACATTATCGGCAATTACGGCGGGATTTCGCGGATCATCTTCTGGAATTCCGGCTTCCACTTTACCGACAAGGTCGGCGCCCACATCGGCAGCCTTGGTGTAAATGCCGCCTCCCACGCGGGCAAACAAGGCTATGGAACTGGCTCCCAGAGAGAATCCGCTGATAATGGGCATTACAAAATCGGTAAGCTGCGAAACTTCCACGCCATAAATTCTGGTGTACAAAGCGAATAAAACGCTAAGTCCCAAAAGACCCAAACCGGCAACGCTCATGCCCATCACCGATCCGCCGGAAAAAGCGATAATCAGCGCCTCATTTAAACTTGTGCGAGCCGCGTTGGCGGTACGGACATTGGCTTCGGTAGCCACCCGCATCCCGAAATATCCGGCAAGAGCCGAACACGTTGCTCCCACCACAAACGACAGGGCAACAAGCTCGGTTTCATTATGTAAGTTCCCTACAAAAAGTAAAGCAGCCACCACAATCACAAAAAAGGCAAGAACCCGATATTCGCGTCCTAAAAAAGCCATGGCGCCTTCACGAATGTAACCGGAAATCTTCTGCATCTGCTCTGTTCCGGGATCCTTTTTCCGAATGCTAATCGAACGAAACAAAGCAAAAACCAGTGCAATTACAGCACTCCCGATTGCAAAAACAATATTCTGCGTCATAACGCCCTCTCTATTTTAGATCTGTCTCAAAGAATTGCCGATTGAAACGATTCATTGCCTGTTCAATCCCTTCCCTGATCCAGACAACGATTCCCTGATGGGCTATGGGTAACAACTCCTTTAATTGTTCTTTTTCGCGAGCGTCAAATTCCGAAAGAACAAAATCCACGGGGTCTTCAAAATGATCTCCGATTCCTACCCTCAAGCGCGAGAACTCTTCGCTGCCCAGATTTTCGATTATCGACTTAAGACCATTGTGTCCGCCATCGCTTCCCTTTTTTCGAAAACGTAAACTCCCGAACGGCAACTGAAAGTCATCAAGAACAACAAGAATTTTATCTAAATCCACGGGAAACCGTTCAAGCACCTGCCGGACGGCGATTCCGCTTAAGTTCATAAAAGTAGTCGGTTTAACCAACATTACCGGCTCGTCATCGATCTCAAACCGTAAAAAATAATAATCCCCTTTTCCCGGACGAAAGGGGATTTTATATTGTTCTCGGATATAATCCAAAAGAATAAAACCGATATTGTGGCGTGTAAAAAAATAACGTTTACCAGGGTTTCCAAGACCAAAAACAATACGCACGTCCCTGTAAAATCCTGTTACTCTTCTTCTTTTTCCTCTTTACCCTTGGAAATAACCTCCGGCTCCATCTCTTCCTCTTCCGCCACTTCTTCTTCGACTTCTTCTGCGCCGCGAGGAGCTTCCACACGACAAATCACATCGTCGGGATCGCCAAGAACGTCAAAGCCGTCGAATTGCAAATCTTTTATTCTTATCGATTGTCCGATCTCCAAATTGTCAACATTAATTTTGATTACATCGGGAATATTCTCGGGAAGAACGGAAATCTCGAGGGTACGTTTAATTTCATCAAAAATACCGCCTTCCTTAATGCCTTCTGGCTTGCCTTCGAATTCAACGGGAATTTCCATCTGAATTCTTTCGTGGGCTTTAATTCCCATAAAATCGACATGCAAAATGCGGCTGGTAACCGGATGATACTGCACGTCTCTGATAATGCATTTATGTGGTTCACCGTCAATTTCCAAAACAATCACGGAATGATGCCCGCGAAGCCCTACATTTAGATCGTGCTCGTCGATGGCAAGTTTGATGGGATCTTCTATTTCTCCGTAAAGGACGGCGGGTATTTTACCTCCGCGTCTCAATTTCCGTGCGACAGATTTTCCAATCCCTTCCCGTTTTTCTGCAGCCAACTTTAATTCGGTCATGAATTCATTCTCCTTATTATCCTAAAATTACTTGAGAAAGCCGCTCTTGCTTTTTATAAAAAAAAGCAAGCCGCAGCTTGCACAGAACAAAGCTGGGGTGGGAGGATTCGAACCCCCGCATGGCGGGACCAAAACCCGCTGCCTTACCACTTGGCTACACCCCATTAAAAATCACAGATGACAAATTTAATATTATCAAAGGGAAGTGTCAAGTTTTGATGGGATTAATTTTAAAGATTCGGAAAAATATTATTATTATGCCTCTGATATCATTTATAATCGATTATTCTGAAAATATTGTTTGCAGTCGGATTGAATAACCAATACTCGATAAGGCGTATCTCTGGTCGGTTTTTGAATAAAATCTTACCACTTGCAGAAAACTGCGTGGATTTTAATTCCAGAGCCTTATCGCAATATCTACCTCGCTGACTTGTTTTCCTGCTGTAACAATATATCGTTTAATTTAGTAACAAAAAAGCGTTCAAACCTTCCGTTAGTCAAAAGACGGTACACCTGTATTTTATTATCTGATAAAAGTTGCTTCCCTGTAAATTCGACCGTGATTGTAACCTTGACGTTTTTACCGTTTAACTCTTTAATACGTATGGTAATCGTTTGTTCAAATACATCGCAAAGTCCATAGACTGATTCCATGTCATAATAACTGTATTGTAGCGCTTCATTTAAATCAATAGTTCGCGTTTTAGTTGAAATAACGCCCGCCTCTTTATCCACAAAGTTTATCTGGTATTTTAAATTTAACAACACATCAAGCGTTGCATCCCAGGCATCATCAAATGTGCAGTTCCCGATAAATGTACTTTTAACCGGTCGGTTCGGTCTGATGGGAGAAGGCATGCATCCGGACAAAATAAATACAAAAGTCAAATAAAACAGAGTAAAACGAAACCTCATTTGAAAATTCCCGTTTTTTAATTCGTTTTTTTAAACGTAGCCTTCGATGTATTTTTTTTGCTACAATCATCAATCAAGCCTTTCGGACAAAACCTGTTTGTCTTACCAAAAATTAATAGTAGGGTAAAACGCAGTTACCGTGTTTACATTTGTTCATCCAGGGGCTGTCACGTCCTGAAATAGGTTTACAGAAAAATTCCGCCTTCGCTCCAGTTAAAATATTCAATACCTATTAGTTGGTTAGTGTAAATTGCAACTGCTAAGCGAAGGCTCAATTAAATTTAACTTTCCGCTCTTTTTAACGCAAGCGCGGGATTATTCTTTTTTTGGAGAGCCTAAACATTAAAAAACAAAAGGCAGGTATCAAACCTGCCTTTTGTAAGAATTTTTTATTTCTTTTGATTAGCGCATCAAAATCATCTTTCGCGTCTGCACAAAGTCGCCGGCTTTAAGCTGGTACAGATAAACGCCGCTGGCAACAGAATTGCCGGCGTCGTCAGTACCGTCCCATTGCATAATGTATTGACCGGAATTCTGTTGCCGTTGCACTAATGTACGAACTTTTTTGCCCAAGGTGTTAAAGATGGTTAATGCAATTACACTGGTTTTGGGCAACGTATAAGCCATGGTAGTAGTGGGATTAAAAGGATTAGGATAGTTTTGATATAAAGCAGCCCGTTCCGGAAAATTAGAATGAACTTCTCGAATTGCCGTGGTGCCAGTGAATTGCAAAATATACATTCCGTCTCCCCCATCTGCCAAGTATGCGCAATTATTATTGACGTGAACTCCCTTTGCATTTCCTCCAGTAATAAAAAAACCAGCTTCAGTTGGCGACGACGTATTGCTCACATCGATAATGCATAAACCACCAAACCCATCCGCCATATAAGCGTAATTGTCACTGACATAAACTTCGTATGCATAATCTTCCATATCAAAAAAGCCCACTTCAGTTAGCGACGATGGATTGCTTACATCAATGATTCGTAAACCATCTGCATAATCTGCTACATAAGCATAATTACCGCTGACATAAATATCAAATGCATACCACTCCTTATCTAAAAAACCCACTTCAGTTGGCGACGATGGGTTGCTTACATCAATGATTCGTAAACCATCCTTATAATCCGCAATAAAAGCGTTATTTCCACTCACGTAAACAGCATTTACGTAACTCCCGGTATCAAAAAGCCCTACTTCCCTTGGCGTCGAAGGATTACTCACATCGACGATGCGTAAACCGTCACTTCCATTCGCTACATAAACATAATTGCCTTGTACGTAAACATCCCTTACACCCCCCTCCATATCCAAAAGACCAACTTCGCTCGTTGCCGAAGGATTACTTACATCGATGATGTGTAAACCGGAACCCCTTTCCACCAGATAAGCATAATGGTCTTTAACGTAAACTCCGTATGCATAACCTTTGGTTTTAAAAAAGCCAACTTCTTTAGGCGAGGAAGTATCATTAACATCTAAAATACGTAACCCTGAAAATCCGTTAGCTAAATATACGAATCTATCTTTAAAAAAAACATCGTATGTATATCCTCTTGTATCAAAGAAACCTACTTCTGTTGGTGAAAAAGGATTACTTACATCAACAATGCACATTCCAGCACCTTCATCAGCCACATAAGCGTAATTAGCACTCACGTAAACATCTTTAGCATAGTCTCTCGTGTCAAAAGAACCGACCTGGCTTGGTGCCGATGGATTACTCACATCAATAATGTACAAGCCAGCGCTTCCATTAGTTATGTAAGCGAAATTATCAACTACATAAACACCTGAAACATACACTCCTGAATAAAAAAAGCCAACTTCAGATGGCGTTAAGGGATTGCTTACATCAATGATTCGTAAACCATCTGCATAATCTGCTACATAAGCATAATTACCGCTGACGTAAATACCGTATGCATACCCCTCCGTATCAAAAAAGCCCACTTCAGTTGGTGACGATGGGTTGCTTACATCAATGATGCGTAAGCCTCCTACATAATCAGCTACATAAGCATAATTACCGCTGACGTAAATACCGTATGCATACCCCTCCGTATCTAAAAAACCCACTTCAGTTGGCGACGATGGGTTGCTTACATCAATTATGCGTAAACCATCGCTATCATCCGCCACATAAGCGTAATTATCGATTATGTAAACTCCTAATGCATAGCTTCCGGTATTTAAAAAACCAACTTCGCTTGGTGTTGCAGTATTACTTATATCGATGATGCGTAAACCGGCATTCCCATTAGCCACATAAGCATAATTTCCGCTAACCATTATTCCTCTGACCACTGCAGGCAAAGAAAGTTTACTTAGATAAACGGGATTAGCCGGATTTGTTATATCAACTATTTCAAGATAACCTCCGTTCCCCAAATATGCTATGTTTCCACTAACAGCAACATCATAGCAAGGTCCGTTAGCCCATTTACCGATAAGCGTTACATTGCTATCTGTTGCTGCTACTTTGTTAACATTTTTATCTTTAGGGAATTGCCACCATTCCTGTCCTCTAATAAATGTTCCGTTTGTAAATCTTAAAGCCTTCTGTCCCAAAAAAACATCAGGTCCTTGTGCCAAAGAATTATCTACTGATATTAACCAAAACTGCGGAGTTATTAGAAGAATATAAACGATGAAATGAAAACTGCTCTTAATTAGTTTTTTCATGACAATTCTCCATAATAGACACAGCAATTACAAAATATAAAAGGTCTATAAAAAAATAGCAATTTTCGATAAGGGTAAAATTGTGTAGCTATAATTAGAATGAGAAAGTCTATTAAATTATAGTTTAATAGAGGCAGGACAAAGCCTGCCTCTAATAGAAAATGAGATATTACATATTTGATTAGCGCATCAAAATCATCTTTCGCGTCTGCACAAAGTCGCCGGCTTTAAGCTGATACAGATACACGCCGCTGGCAACAGAATTGCCGGCGTCGTCGGTGCCGTCCCAGACTAATTTGTGCCGCCCCTGATTAAGCTGACCCGTAAACAACGTTTTGATTTTTTGTCCGGATGCGGTGAAAATTTCCAATCTGACTTCTTCGTTCTCAGGCAAATCATACACTATGGTTGTTGTCGGGTTGAAGGGATTCGGAAAATTCTGATATAAAGCGAATTTCTCGGGAACCATGTTATCCGATTTTTCCAAACCGGTCATTATGCTCGCTTCTTCGCTCAATTCACTCTTATTTTCATGAATGTCTTCAGCGCTTACGGAATAGATATAGTCAGATATCGATGCCGGATCAGGCAGATAATCGGTAAACAGAGGTTCAGTGCTGTAGCCGATAAGCTGCCATTCGGAAGATTTCCTGGTACGTCTGTAGATATTGTATTGCTTTATGTCGGTTTCGGGATTCGGCTGCCAGGACAGGATGACTTTCTTCGTTTTGGAATCGTAAATCGCCATTAAATCCAACGGAACAGAAGGAGCCAAATTATCGACCGAGTAACCGCTGTCGGGCACAGAGTCGAAGAAATCGCTTGCAGTATGAGCCGATACAAAGAAATAGTGCCATCCTGCCGTTGTTGACATGGAATCGTATAGTGTTTCCGCCGCGTAACTATATTTGCGTAAACCGTGCGCCGGTTGATTTGCCAGCCATTCCCAGTATAATTCGCCGCCGTCAAAAGATTTGATCCTTGCCGCTTCGCCGCTAAAATCTTTATCAACTTTTGCCTCAAGCATTGCTGACAAATCTTTAGTCGTTTTACTGTTGGGAATTGCTCTCCAGATGCTGTAATACAGAACAGGATTACCGGTATAACCGTTATCAAGGCTTGATGCTTCCCAGGTAATTAAAACCTTGCCGCCCTGATCGTGCGGAACATCCTTAATAGACGAAATAAACGGAGCAAATTCGCCTCCTCCTATGTGATGAGGATGGTCGGCATCTCCGTGATAGGAGCTGATTCCGAAATCATCGGTAGCCTTAATATAATAGTCAATGCCATCAATGGTTACCTCGCTTCCGGGTATTACCGCCCGATAGGTATCTCCGCCGATATTTTCCATATTAAGTTTTTGATAAAGCAGCCTGCCTGTTTTCCTGTAGAACAATTCGGTTGCGGTAAGATTATTGGTTTCATCGGTAATATCTGCGGTGATGGGTATATCCGCGCCCGGCGTCAGCTTATTAACCGGCGTATGGATAATCTTAGGAGCATAATTGGGGAGAATGGCTATTTGATAAGGATTTTGACGGGGGTCTGTTGACGGATCGGTAACTTTTGATCGATCGTCGGTCGCCGAAATATAATAATCAACGCCTGGACTATGCACCGCGGAGCCCGGTATTGTCGCGCGGTATAAATTCCCGCTGACCAACGTCATTTCAACATTCTCAAACATTTCATCGTTTGTCGTGCGATAATATAAAGTGGCTGATTTCAGGTAAGGTTCAATTTCATCCGTTATATTCGCTTCGATAGTAAACGTTGTACCTTCAGCCCACGCCTTATCATGAAGGGCAACTGTCTCGGCTGTGCGCTCTATTCTGGGAGCCGCACCCGGAACATACGAGGCGAAATCCGAACTGGTTTCCCCTTTATAATTGACCTTAACTTCGACAAAGCGGGTTACTCCGTTATATACGGGATCGCTCGATTTGTATTGCACAACATAGGTATTGCTTATGGAAGAGCTGATGTCATCGATGATTTCATTGAAGTTGTCATAAATATGATAATATTTGCCGTCTGGATTTGTCGCATCGGCAATGGGGATGTACTGATCTTTTTGGGTGCTGTTTCCCGTATCAAAAACAGGATAACAGTTTACATTGGTGGCTTTCAATTGATCGATCAACGATGAAACAGTCCATGAGGTCACGGCGTCATCGCTATGGGCATAGGCATCGGTCAGCATAATTTCAATTCTTTGAGCCCCGGATCTAAAGTTCATTACAGAGCCTTTTGCCATGGCTTCCAATTGATTTTCCGGAGTATCGCCGCCGCTTCCTATACCGTGCTCTCCGAGTTCAATATTATCAATAATTGAAAGTATTGTCTCCTTACCCTCATACAACTCGCCGTCGTTATAAACATAGATGATATCGGCAAAAGTGATAAATCCCACACGATAATCCACACCCTTCTCGTCAAGCGAGTTAATAAAATCTTCCATATTTGCTTTCACGGCGTCAATTTCATCGCCCATACTGCCCGAAACATCAAGCACAAAAATAACATCCGCGAGACGGGTGCCGCCGCTCGATTCGGGAGGCGTTACATCAAAATAACCGGTTTGAACCACATCGTTTTCGATTACGGTAAAATTGTCTTTTGTCAGGCTCGAAATTCCGGTGCCAAATGTATCGACATTAACGTTCAGATAAATAAAAGGAAATTTGGTATGATCCAAAGAAGTGATTGTTGTGGTAAGCGGCTCGGCGCCTAACAATTGCACCTTTACATTGTCAATATACCATCCGCTGTATTCATTGGAACCGTTTGTTGTAAAATAAAATAAAATTTCGATTTGATCTCCGGCATAGGTTGTAAGGTCAATTTCCGTCTCAATCCAACCGCTTGAACCGGTGCGTTTACTCATCTCCACCCAGCTGCCGCCGTTTGCCCGGATATAAACATAACCATAATCATAAGAGCTTTCGATTTCATACCATTCATTAAACTTTAAGACAATTGATTCGTCGGAAGAAGACAGGGTAGGCAAATTGATTGTTTTTGACTGCAACCAGCTATATTTGTTAGGCAAATAAGTGCCGTCCAAATTGGTAGCCGCACATTTTGCGGAAGAAAATCCTGATTTAGGACCGGTGGAAGGAGAGCCGATTTCCCATGGGTCATCCATTCTTACCCAGTTGCTTGTGGAACCTTCAAAATCTTCAAAAAATATGTTATCTACTAAAACCCGCATCGGCTTGCCCGTCTGGTTTCTTTCAACAGGCTGACTTTTTAACAATTGACCCGGACTCACATCGGGTTTTTGTTGAGGATCTTCCCGTAAGTTTAAAATATTTTGTCCTAAGACAAATGAACTCAAGAGTAAAATTGAAAGAATGGAATTAAAAATCATTCTCATAGCTATTTCCTCCTAAAATTTTGTTTTTTACTTAACAACAGTCAAAAAGGAACGCAATTGTTAAAACCGATTAACGCCTCGGGTACCCCTTCATAACTTTAATATCAGCAAATATCTTCTTTATTTTAAACCGGATAAGAATTGTAAAACTGCTGTCAAAGGTATACCCAAAATATCAATATCTCATAATGCCCCCTCCTTTCGGATTGTTTATCTGATTTCAACAGACGACATGACTTATTCGGAAATAAAAGACATTCGATTCTTTGTCATAAATCCTCTCCTCCTCTTTGGTTTCTAACCGGTTAAATATTTTTTTTACCCTTTGTCTTCAATAAGTTCTTTTGATCAACCGATTACGGCTCAACTATCATTTAATGCTGTTTTATTTTTCTTTCAAAAAACGTACCAGTAATTCATTTGTAATTTAACCCCTTATTTTTATTAACACCGTATTTTTCTTTTACCCAAAACATGTTTCCGTTTGGAATCATTTTAAATTTTTATGATTACTTTTAGCAACACAACTTGCATTATTGGCAAAATTTGGTTACAATTATTAACGTCATGTTCTTGCCGCTTGATTTGGCAGTAAAAAAATATTATCCGGTTTGAAAGGAGTTGTTTGTTTTGTAAACAACTTTGAAATTTTTCAGACAATCAATCGGAAATATCTAATTTCTCATGGGGGCTTGAAGTTTAACGGATTAAACATGTAAATGATGCCAATTGTATTTAAGAGTGATGGAAAACCATCTCCTTTTTTGAAAATCTATCTTTTTGCCGCGCTTTTTGCGGTTTTTTTTACCGCGTTGTTAGTAATTGTTTTTCACTCGTTTTTTAATCAAAACAAAGTAAGCTTGATAAATAAAATAAAAATTAACCGCAGGGAGATCGAATATCATTACAATGATTTTGACCACGACGGATTCAGCGAATATTTAATATTTAAAAATAGTTTTAACGGGCAGGACCTTGGCGTAAAATTCTACACTTCAAAAGACCAGCTAATTGATCAATGGAATTTCACGGAAGCATGGCTGCCCGACGCCGTTTACTTTACCGATTACGATAACGACGGCTACGACGAAGTCTATTTTTTCACGATCGCGCACGATTCGCTTTTTCTTTACGCATTTGATCCGCGCTATCGCAACAAATTTTTAATTTACCGGAAATTTATTGTTCGCAAGCCCGAACCAAACCTGCATCCGCAAAGAAAATGGGACATTCGAAAGCCAAGTGCTGTTTTTTACGATTCAAATAATGACGGATTTAAGGAAGCCTATTTCATTTTAATGTCCGGCTTTAGCATGCAGCCGCGCAGAATTTTTAAATTTGATATTCGCAGTAAAAAAATCGTCGCAAAATCGCCTTTTGCCGGCGCTTATCTGGGCAGTCCTTTTCTTTTCGATTTAAACAAGGATAAAATTCCTGAACTTATTTTAGGCGGAAGCTCGGCTCCGGATAATTACGATCAGCCGGTTCCTTTCAGAGATAACGCTTCATGGTTAATGGTATTTAATCTTGATTTGAATTTCTTTTTTGAGCCCATCGAATTTCCTTATTATCCGTCTTCGCTAATTACCCTTGTCTGGAAGCATGAAGGGCAAAATTATCTTATTTCTTATCAAAAGCAAGCCGGTCCGCT
>JAJRSN010000173.1 GCA_024278715.1 Calditrichota bacterium | reverse complement strand
GCCCATCGGCAAACCGATCCCGAATTTTCAATTGTACGTTCTTGACGCCCATTGGCAGTTGCTGCCCATCGGCATTCCCGGCGAATTGTGCGTCGGCGGCGTGGGATTAGCCCGCGGTTATCTGAATCGACCCGATTTAACTGCCAACGCCTTTATTCCCAATCCTTTCGGCGATCAACCGGGCGAACGGCTTTATCGGACGGGCGATCTTGTGCGCTGCCTGCCCGACGGAAACATTCAGTCTTTAGGCAGAATCGATCATCAGATCAAATTCCGCGGTTTTCGGATTGAACTGGGAGAAATCGAAGCGGTGCTTACCTCTCATCCGCTGGTGCGGGATGCCGCGGTCGTCCTTCACGAACCCGAACCGGGCAATCAACGATTGGCAGCCTATTACGTTTCCGCCGGGGGCGAAGAATTAAATTCCGCGGAGCTTAAGGACTTTTTGCGCAAGCAACTGCCGGAATACATGGTTCCTTCTCTGTTCACGCGTCTGGATCAAATGCCGCTTTCGCCAAGCGGCAAGGTGGATCGCAAGGCTCTGCCAAAACCGGAGCTGGTCAGAGACGCTCTTTCCGGCACATTTGTGGCTCCGCGCAACGAAATTGAAGAGAGATTGACCCAAATTGCCGCCGAGCTTTTGCACATTGACCGGGTCGGCGTTTTTGACAATTTCTTTGAATTAGGCGGACACTCGCTTTTGGCGACGCGTTTCATCGCCACGGTAAGCGACGAATTCGGCGTGGAGATTCCTTTGCGACGTCTGTTCGAAACGCCCACCGTCGCTTCCATTGCCGAAATCATCTTAAGTCCCGAAGTCCAGGCTAAAAAAGGCGAAATTCCGCAAATCGAACGACAGGAACGCGGCGAACAGGATCTCGACGCGCTTTTGCAGCAACTTGACGGGCTTTCGGACGAAGAGGTCAGAGAGCTGCTTAAAACTCAAAAAAATAACGATGGCAATAAAAACGGAACATCGTCATCCTGAGCCTTAGTGATGACTCGTAAAAAACAGATTATGGGAGTAATGAATGGCTGATCTTTCCGAAGTTTTGGAAAAACTGTCGCCGGAAAAAAGAAGATTACTGGAACTCAAGTTAAAACAGCAGGGTTCTCAATTTAACGCCTTTCCCGTTTCGTTTGCCCAGCAGCGCTTGTGGTTTTTGGATCAGTTGGAACCGGGAAACTTTTCGTACAACATTCCTCTGGCGTTCAGAGTAAAAGGCGATTTAAACTACGATTTGCTTAAAAAAGCCATTCAAACCATTACCGACCGCCACGAAGCGGTTCGCACCACGTTTACTTCCGTCAACGGCAAGCCCATGCAGGTAGTGCATCGCAAATTAAAAGTTGACGCGCCGGTTATTGATTTAACATCGCTTCCGTCCGAACAAAGGGATCAGAAAATCAAACAAATCATCGACAGCGAAACCCGATTCGTTTTCGATCTCAAAAAAGGACCGTTGTTCCGGATTCAGATTCTGAAAGCCGCGGAAAAAGAGCACGTCATTTTACTCAACATGCACCACATCATTTCCGACGGCTGGTCCATGGGTATTATTGTTCAGGAAATTTCACATCTTTATTCCGCTTACGTCAAAAACGTTGAGCCTCAGCTTCCTCCGTTGAAAATTCAATACGCCGATTTCGCCAAATGGCAGCGCGACTTTTTAACGGGCGAACGCCTCCGCCAGGAGCTTGAATTCTGGAAAAATCAACTGGGCGCAAATCCGCCCCTGCTGGAGCTTCCCACAGACCGTCCACGCCCGGCGGTTAAATCGTACCGCGGAAGCCGGTTGAGTAAAAAGTTCTCCGCGGATCTGATGCAAAAAATCGGCAACTTTTCCGCCCGGAATCAGGTTACCAATTTTATGACCCTGTTAGCCGCTTTTAAGGTTTTGCTTTTTCGCTACACCGGTCAAAACGAAATTTACGTGGGCACGCCTATCGCCAATCGCAATCGACCGGAAATTCAAAATTTAATCGGCTTTTTTGTCAACACGCTGGTTATTAACAGCAGCCTAAACGGCGAACAAAATTTTTCCCAACTGATTAAACAGATTAAAGAAACCGCCATTAACGCTTTTGCCCACGAAGACATCCCTTTCGAAATGCTCGTGGAAGAACTGCAACCCGAACGCAGCCTCAGTCATACGCCGCTTTTTCAGGTTATGTTTGTCCATCAGTCGAGGGAACTAAATTCTTTTTCCATGGCTGATCTGGAAGTGGAACCCATAAAAACGGAAAACGATTCCGCCAAGTTCGATTTGACGCTGACCGTGGCTGAGCTGCCGGACGGACTTTCGGCGAGCCTTGAATACGATTCCGATTTGTTCGAACCGCAAACCATTGAGCGCATGCTCGAACATTACGGAATCTTATTGCAAAAGCTGATCGATTCGCCCGGGCTTCCCGTCGGGAAGATTGACTATCTGACGGACGGGGAACTCCGTTTGGTTCTGGAAGAATGGGTGAGTAAAGACGTTTACTTTGAACCGGAAAAATGCGTTCATCATCTGATCGAAGAGCAGGCTAAAAAACGACCGGAAAACATCGCCCTTCGCTTCAACGATTCTACAATGACTTACGAAGAATTAAACGCCCGCGCCAATCGCTTAGCGCGCTACCTCATTCAACTGGGCGCAGGACCGGAGCGGCTTGTGGCGGTTTACATGGAACGAAGCGATCGGTTAATCGTAACGTTGCTTGCCATTCTGAAGTCGGGCGCCGCCTATTTGCCTGTCGATCCGGTTTACCCCGCCGAACGTGTCGCCTTTATCCTAAAAGACGCCCGGGCGAAACTGGTAGTTACCGAAAATTCTCTGATCGACCGGCTCCCGCAAACTCAAGCTAAAGTGGTCAATCTCGATCAAATAAAGGATCGGCTTGCCCGGCAATCCGCAGAAAACCCGCAGGTAACTGTAAATCCCGAACAGTTGATTTACGTAATTTACACTTCCGGTTCCACGGGCAAACCGAAAGGAACGCTTATTACTCATTACAATGTGGTTCGCTTGCTGCAGGCAACGGATCACTGGTTTCACTTTAACGACCGCGATGTCTGGACATTCTTCCATTCTTATGCTTTTGATTTTTCGGTTTGGGAAATTTGGGGCGCCTTGAGTTACGGCGGAAGTCTGGTAGTGGTTCCTCATTTTACCTCCCGAAATCCGGCGGATTTTTATCAATTGCTCGTTCGGGATAAAGTAACAATTCTCAATCAAACTCCGTCGGCTTTTCTACAGCTAATGCGCGCCGAAGAGGAATTAAATCCGGAAAAAGATTTACTCTCATTGCGCTACGTGATTTTCGGAGGCGAAGCGTTGGAATTAAACTCCCTCCGTCCCTGGATCAACCGGCACGGAGATCAAAAGCCGCGGCTCATTAACATGTACGGAATAACCGAAACCACGGTTCACGTGACCTACCGCCCCATCACACTGAAAGATGTCGAGGAATCCAAAGGCAGCGTTATCGGCTGCGGCATTCCGGATTTGCAGGTGTACATTTTGGATCAGAATCTGCAGCCGGTTCCGGTCGGGGTGCCGGGAGAAATTTGCGTGGGCGGAGCCGGTTTAGCCCGCGGCTATTTGAATCGCCCCGATTTAACCGCCGAAAAATTTATCGCCAATCCGTTTTCCTACAATGCGCAGGGCGGCGGTTTCAGGAATCGTCTTTACCGCTCTGGCGATTTAGCCCGCTGGCTGCCCAACGGCGATATCGAATACATCGGTCGCATCGACTTTCAGGTAAAAATCCGCGGTTTCCGCATTGAATTGGGCGAAATAGAAACCCTGCTCAATCGCCAGCCCGCAATTCAGGAAGCCGTGGTTCTGGTTCGCGAGGATATTCCGGGCGATAAACGGCTGGTCGCCTATCTGCTTGGCAAACCCGATCAAAAACCGGACGTCGCCGTTTTACGCGGCTATTTGAAAGAGCGTCTGCCGGACTACATGATCCCGGCGGCTTTTGTTATCGTGGATGAATTTCCGCTAACCCCCAACGGTAAAATCGACCGCAGAGCTCTGCCCGCGCCGGACTCGCAGCAGATGCTGCGCAGCGTTGAATACATTCCCCCTTCCAATCCGACAGAACAAATATTGGCGGATATTTTTAGCGAACTCCTGAATATTCCGCAGGTCGGCGCGGCTGAAAACTTCTTTGAATCGGGCGGACATTCGCTGCTGGCTACTCAACTCATTTCGCGCATCCGCGATTCTTTTAAAGTCGATTTACCGCTGCGGGTTATTTTTGAATCCCCGACCGTGGGCGAACTGGCGCGTTTAATCGAGCGTGAAAAACTTAAAAAAGAAGGCATCGCCGAAAAGGAGATCGAACCCGTTCTCAGAGACCGCGAACTGCCGCTCTCTTTTGCTCAGCAGCGGCTCTGGTTCATCG
>JAJRSN010000172.1 GCA_024278715.1 Calditrichota bacterium | reverse complement strand
TTTGTACGACCTTTTGCCGGGCTTTTTTAAACAGTAAAGAGCGTCCGACAGAGGTTTCTTCTAATAAAAACCCAGCCAACCTGTTTCCCGATTTCTTCCTTCTTTTTAATTTGATCTTACCGCTGACCACGGATCGGGCAAAAGCGACAGCCTGCTCTTCCATCCACTCTGCTGTAAGAATCTTATCGATTAAGCCGTACTTTAACGCCCGCGCCGCATTCACATTTTTCCCCGTCAAGATAATATCCAAAGCGTTGCGCAAACCCGTAACTTTGGGCAGTCGCTGCGTACCGCCCCAACCGGGCAATATGCCCAGCCTAACTTCGGGCAGGGCGATTCTGGTTTGAGGATGATCGGTCGCCAGGCGATAAGTGCAGGCGAGACTCATCTCCGTTCCACCGCCCATGCAGGCGCCGTTAATAACAGCGATTGTAGGAAACGGCAGAAGGCTTAATTTATGAAACACCTCCTGACCTCCGCGGCTTGCGCGCATTCCGAGCTCGTAAGTGTTGATCTTTAAAAATTCCCTGACATCCGCTCCGGCGATAAAGGTTCCTTCTTTTCGGCTGAAAATGAGCAAGCAGCTTAGATCTTCGTTTTTTATTTGATCGAGGATGTCATCCAGTTCGGAGAGCACCGCCGCGTTAAAGAGGTTAACTTTTTCGTCGGGCATATCAAAATACAGCAGCCCCATCCGCTCGGGAGTGATGTTCAATTCAAACGCTTTTGTCATTGTCTTTACCGGTAAAGTTTTCAAATATTTTCAACTAAAAACGCTGCGCCCTGTCCTCCGCCAATACACAGGGTCGCAAGTCCGAGCTGCAGATTTCTTCTCTTCAACTCTTTCAGCAGCGTTAAAAGCAAACGCGCGCCCGAAGCTCCGACCGGATGACCGAGAGCAATGGCGCCTCCGTTGACATTCAATTTTTCATCGTCAATCGCGCCGAGGGGATGGTCCGAATTAAAATGCTTTTTGCACAAAGCGGACGATTCCATGAGACGTAAATTCGCCAGAACCTGCGCTGCAAAAGCTTCGTTAATCTCGATCAGATCGATGTCCTTCGGCGAAATTTTTGTCCGGTCAAACAATCTCTTCATGCTGTACGCCGGACCCAGCCCCATCTGTTCTGGCGCTAACGCGGAAAAGGCAAACGCTTTTAGTCGTCCCAGCGGTTTGTAGCCCATTGCTCTGGCTTTTTCTTCATCCATTACAATCAGCATGGCGGCGCCGTCGGTGATTTGGCTGGCATTACCGGCGGTAATTGTTCCTCCATTTTTGTCAAAAACCGGACGCAGTTTGGCGAGCGCCTGCATGCTTTGCCCAAAACGAATGCCGTTGTCCCGTTCAACGATTTTATCGAACCGCGGCGGAACCGGGACAGGCATGGTTTCCTGCTGCAGAATTCCGTTCTTTAATGCTTGTTCCGCTCTGTTATGGCTGCGCAGGGCAAAGCGGTCCTGTTCTTCCCGACCTATTTTAAATTCACCCGCCAAACGTTCGGTGACTTCTCCCATATTTAACCCGCAAAAGCCATCGGTCAATCCCAGCCGCAGCCCGATAACCGGTTTTAAAAACGAAGGCTTAAAACGCAAAATTTTCGCGAATCGTCCGAAAAACGTTCGCGATTTGAAAATTTCCGTAAACCAGTTTTGCGCCGCGCGGCTAAAAAGAAAAGGTATTTGCGACATGCTTTCCGCACCGCCGGTCAGATAGACGGAGCCGTGCCCCGCCTGAATGCGGTACCAGGCGTCCGTCGCGGATTGCATTCCGCTGGCGCAATTACGCTGTACCGAAAAAGCCGGAACGGAAGAATCAATCCCGGCAAGAAGAGCGATGTTTCTGGCTATGTTGGTCGCTTCGGGCGGCTGCGCCACATTTCCGATAATAATTTCGTCAATATCTTTCGACTTTAAATTATTGCGCTCCGTTAATTCTTTTAGCACAATCGCGCCCAATTCATGAGCTGCAATCTCTTTAAAATCGGAATTGTATTTTACAAACGGCGAGCGCAGCCCGTCAACAATCACAACCTGTTTCATAAATTCCCCTTTATTTGGGCTTAATTCCGGTTTTGTAACAATCCCTTGCCGATAATTTTGATTACCTCCCGGCACGCCTCGTCCGTACTGAATTCTCTCTCCGCTCCTAAAATCCATTGCCTGGCGACTTCATCAATCGCTCCGAAGATAATCCGTTTGGCAATCAACGGATTTAAATCCTGCCGGAATATTTTTTCGCTTTGTCCCTGCTTAATTATGTCCCCGATGATATTCAGGTAATCAAAAAATTTTTGATGGTGGTAATCTTTTAAAAATTTGCTCGATTGCCGCAGCTCCACCTGAAAGACTTCCGCCAAATCCTGATCGTCGTTAATCAAGCGAAAATAGGTCTTGAAGAATATTTCCAGTTTTTCGCGGGCGTTCTTGGCTTTTTTTAATCTTGTTTTAAACAATCCGAGAATTTCATCCATCTTTTCTTCAAAAATCGAAATTAAAATATCGTCTTTATTTTTGAAGTAAAGATAAATGGTTCCGTCAGCCACGCCCGCTTCGCGGGCAATATCCGCCACCTTTGTATTGTAAAATCCTTTTTGGGCAAAAACTTTGATTGCGGCAAACAGAATTTTTGATCTTTTTTCCTGCTTTCTCCTCATCTCCGTTCCCTGTACTCGCTTCAATGAATAATGCGCCGTCCATTGAAAATAAGCAAAAATAAGGTTTATTTCCATTGACTTAAAGCAGGAATTGAATGCTAAAAATATTTTGACCTGATAAAAAAGAAAAATTCCCCCGAAAATTCAGGGGAATTATTATTGCGGGATTTTTTATTTTAAAACGACGAGTTTGCGTATTTGAATTCTGTCGTCCATTTTCAGACGATACAGATAAATTCCGCTCGCCAAATTATCCGCCTTGAGCTTTATTTCATGCATTCCGGCGGTTTGCGTTCCTTTTACAAGTTCCTTCACCTTTTGACCCAAAATATTGAAAAGCGAAAGTTCGACCATCCCGGTCTTGGGTAATTCGTAGCGAATAGTGGTAAGCGGATTAAACGGATTCGGATAATTCTGGTATAGTAAGAATTTTGCCGGAACATTTGTCAACGGTTCATCTTCGATATCCGTGAAAGTGACATCATATTGAACATCGTCCAGATAAATGGCTCCTTCGTGGTAGCCTTCTTTGTTCTGACGAATGACCACACTTTGAAAGAATATCTTTCCGCTTCCCGGTATGGAATCGAGCGGGATTGTGACCAGCTTCCATCCAGCCCAGTCAATAGTATCGCTAAAGGCGACAACATCCGATTTATTGTCGCGGTCGAACCACAATTCCAGCAGATTATGGCTGAAGTCGCCGTAAATCCAAAGCCCGAAATTCGTACCGCCCGAAACCGGTATCTGAATCCTTTCCTCGTTCGGCAGGCGGCAAACTCCTCCTGAATCGACTTTAAAGCTGTATTCCAATCTGCCGGAATAGGTGCCGTTAACCTTCTTTGTTCTTGTAATGTCAAAATTGGTTCCGTCCGGATTTGTGCCCTGGGTAACGGGATTATTGTCAGGGTCTGTCCAGCCAAAATTTGTTTCGAAATCATCCAGAATTTTACCGCTGCCGTATCCTTCGAGGGTCGTTTTAAAATTAATCGCTAAAGTGTCGGTCAGGGAAAGCTTTTCCATATCCTCAATTCCCGGGAAAAACCGAATGGTGTAACGCATATTTTTTTTCAGCGGCTGACGAGGTTCAAAAACAAGTACGCCGCGTCCTTCTTTTCCAAAAACGTCCAGCCCGCGGTAAGAAATTAAATTACCCGACGAATCGGAAATCTGAAAATTGTCAAAAACGGTGTATTTATTGGGAATACCGCTGAACACGACAAAGACCTGCAGTCTGGTGCTGACCTCCGTTTGTCCGTTCCGCGGGAATGATTTTAACATGAGCAGTTCGTTAAGGTAGCGGGTCAAAAACGAAAATTGAAGGGCGCTGTCAATATGAACGCCGTAAAAATTCTGGGCTTCGTCCGAAAGAGTTACCGTATAAAGTGTTTTTCTTTTCATTAACGAATCGGGCACAAAGGTAAATCCTGTTAAGTCTTCTTCCCATTCAAAATGACCGGAAAGCGGGGGATCGACGCTAAAAGCGGCTTCTGTTTCCGCAATGCGCATGGGAGCGTCAAAAGAGACAGAAATAGTGCTGTTCGTGCGGATGCTGTCCGCCGACGGAGCGAAACTTACTACCCTGGGAATGACATGGTAAGAACTCGTTTTAAAAGTAAAGGCGTAAGGCTCTTTTAGATGTTTTCCTTTTTTGTTCTTTGCCGAACTGTCGATTTTAACCTCGTACTCCGTTGAACGGGATAAAGTGTCGTACAGAGAATAGATCATCGTCATGTCGCTATTCTGCCAACTAAAGTAGCCGTTTGTGGGCGGATTTGTGGAAAACGCGTTTTCCGTCGATTCCCGATCCATCTGTTGACTAAAGTAAACGCGGATATCCGAATGCGTGGCAACCGATGAATCGTTACTTGCCGGAGAATAGGTGTAAACTTCGGGCGCTTTGTCGGCAACCTTCAGCAGAAAACCGTTGGCAAAAGAAGTTTGATTGGCTTTCACGACAACCTGAACAGTGTCTCCCGCGTAGTCTCCGGCATCCATAACCACCTGATACGTACCCGGTTGAACATTTTCAAACATGAAAAATCCGTTTTTATGAAAATCGGTAACGTAAACGCGGTTGTCCGGTAAAAGCCGAACGCGCGCATTATTCAGCGCTTTCTTTTTATCATTCGGCAAACCCGAGTTGTAATTGTAACTGTAATCGACATTTTCGGTTTTGGAGCGAACAATGCCAGCCACAACGCCGTCGGGCAATTGATCCAATCCGAAGTATTTAATAAAAGACCGCAAAAGCACAATTGATTCATGCCTGCGATAATCCAAACTCATCAAACGAAATGAATTGGGAATATAATCGTGAAAAGAACCTTCGGTAAGCGTGCCGGGCATGGTTAAATAGCGAAGCACTCCAAGCCCCGATGTTCCCCATTGCGGGTAAAATGACCAGTCGCCGCGCACGTTGTCAAACGAGTACTTCCAGTAAGTCCATTGACCGTCAAGCTTATCCATTTCTCCCCAGATTATGCCGCCCATTTTTTTGGCGTTGGGAAAAACAGGATCGTTGTCGTATCCTCTGAACAGCACCAGAGGATAATTGACAGTGGCATTATGTGCGTTGCTGTGAATCGATTGAAAATAATCAACATTTTTTGCATTGGCGTCGGCGTCGATCTGAGAAAGTGGCAAATCGTCCTGATCGCGGTTTTGAGTGCGGCTGATAAAGACCGTAGCGTTGTGTTTTTTCAAAAGCTCCATCAAATACAAGCCCTTGGTCAAATTGCCTTCCGACTCCCAGAATCCCGTTGCCGGAATGTATCGATCGTTTGCAGGATCGTGTCCGCCGTGTCCGGGATTAACGTAAATTTTAATTCCGCTGAAATCCTGTGCAAACAAAAATGAAGTCAATAAAACAAAAAAGGTTATTTTTTTAAACATTCTTTTCCCTCGCTAATCCTGTTTTAACTTTGCCAGAAATATTTGTCCGCTGTTGGAAGAAAAAACAAGTTTTGAAATATCGGCGCCCCAATTCGGGTACATTTCAATAATGTCTGCGGTATCGGTTATTTGTATTTTTTTGCTTCCGTCCGCAGCAGAGATAAATATTTCGGAATCGGTGTAAAAATGACCGTCGTCATGATCAACCATGTAAGCGATCCATTTTCCGTCCGGCGACCATGTCGGAGCGTTGGCGTAGCCAATTTTTGTCAGAATTTCGCCGTTTAGATCGCAAATGTAGGTGGCGTCGCCGGCAAAGGTAAAAACAATCTTTTGACCGTCCGGAGAAAGTTCGGGCCAAATGTAAATACCGTCCCCTAACGGAGCCAGCTCTTTTATTTCGCCGTTGTCGATTAAGACAATTTTGCCGCTTTTAATAAAAACCGCTTTTCCGCCCGCGTTCACTGTTTTATTTAAAGCCGGTTGCAAATTCACTTTTACGGGCTGCTCATCCTTTAAATACAAAAGGCTGTTTTTAACCATACGCGGCGGCGATAATTCTCTTACCTCTTTTTCAATTATCGTAACCTGTTTATCGCGAAGATTTTGCTTTTTTAGCGTGTAAAATTTTCGCTTGTTTTTGAATTCAAACTGGCGATAGATCACGTATTTACCGTCGCCGCTGATTTGGAATTCATAACCGGCGCCGTCGTCTTCGTTCAGAGCTTCAATTTTTTTGTTTTCAAGATCCATCACAAACAGACCATGAAACTTTGGTCCCGTAAAGACGATCTTGCCGCCATCTGGGGTCAACTTCGGAAAGAAGAACTCTCCCTGGTCGAGCGACGTTAACGGCGTTATTTTCTCCACTTTAAGATCGGGAATCTGCGCCAAAAGAATCATAACCGTAAACAGAGAAAATAAAATAGTTAAAACGATTTTTTTCATCATTGCTTCCTCATAACGCTTTTATTTGATTAATATCATTTTTTTGTTTGCCACCAAATTGCCCGCGCGTAATTGATAAACATACACGCCCGCCGCGAGATTCGTTGCGTCAAATGTCACTTTGTACGAGCCCGCCGGTTTGTATTCATTAACCAATGTTAAAACTTCCTGCCCCAACATGTTATAAATTTTCAAAGTAGCCCGCGATCCTTTGGCTAAAGTAAATTCTATGTTCGTAGTCGGATTGAAGGGATTCGGGTAATTCTGTTTTAATTCAAAAGATTTCGGACTGTTGTACATATCCGCCAAATAGGTGGCTTGAATGGTTCTGAACATATACGTTTCGGACCAGTCGCTTGAGCCATATTCGTTCAGAGCCTTAACCCGCCAGTAATACCATTTTCGTTTAAATTCTTCAAGATTATTGACTACCAAAAAGGTGTCGGTTACCACGGTATCGTAAGTCATAAAGCTTTCGGAAAAGGTTTCGGATTGTCCCAATTGAACATGATAACTTGTAGCCACCTCGTTTTTGTACCAGGTTAATACGGTATCCAGAGGCACGTTACTTTCGCCGTCCGGGGGAGAAGCCAGAATCGGAGCCATGGGGAAAGCGGTGGCAAAAGAGAAGACATCCGAGAAATCGCTCCTTCCGGCTGGATTTTCCGCAGCCACGCGCCAGAAATATTGCGTTTGCCCTGTCAAATCGGTTATTTTCAGAGAATCGTCGGCAATTCCATTTTTATCGAAAACCAAATCATTAAACAGAGTATCGGTGGCGATTTGCAAATAAAAAGTGGATGCGTCAACATTTAAATTCCAACTGACTATCACGGTATCCGGTTGAAGATTATTGCCGTCTTGCGGTAACGCCAAAGCCGGCATCGAAGGCGGAGTGATGCGAATAACAGGACCCAAAGTACTTTCATTGCTGTTCCTGTCGATGGCGGTAATGGCAAAATAGACTTCGCTTAGCGTTTCTTTCGGCGGTTTAGGTAAAAATTCATTTCCTCCGATCACTTTATAAAGTTTTGAAGGATCGTCCGGAGGATCGGTAGTTGACGGCATTTGATCGAAGCGATAAAGAGCGAATCTGATTACGCCGCCGCCCGATGCGCCCGGCTGAGCCTGCCAGCGAAATCTCGAAGTTTTGTTTGAATTAGGCTGAGCAAACAGCAATTGAGTGGGAGCCTCAGGCGCCGTTAAATTTTTCCAATCCATTTGCGGAACCAACGCCGGAAACCGGTAATAATCGTTTTTCAGTTTTTCCGCGAAATCAAGGGTGTTGTAGCCAAAATGCTTGGCGCTAAAATACACGTCTCCCAACGATTTACTGTTTTTCCGCACCAGATTTAACTGATTCGGCAGTTCAGACGTGGAAAAGCTGCCGCCGAAAATATGTCCCGGATACAAATGCCTGCCCTTTGCCGCCGTTTGATCAGCCCACCAATTTAAAAGTTTGCTAAAATCCTGCGCTCCGCCGATTTTCCAGTAAAGCTGAGGCGTAATATAATCGATTGACTGATCGCGCAGCCAGGCAAGCGGATCGGCATAAATTACATTGTAGGCGTCCATTCCGGTAATTCCCGGCGGCACGCCGTTTTTGTAAATTCCGAAGGGACTGATGCCGAATTTTACCCACGGCTTAACCACCTGAATGCTGTCGTGAATCATGCGCATTAAAATATTTATATTTTCCCTGCGCCAGGCTTCGATGGAGTTGTCGGACGCGTCGCCGTGTTTGTAGGTTTTATAGGTTTGATAATCCTTATTTGTTCTCGAAATATTATTGGGGGGATAAGGATAAAAATAATCGTCAAAATGAATTCCGTCAACATCGTAACGATTAACCACATCCATGATGACATTGATAATATGACGGCGAACGTCGGGTATTCCAGGATTCAAAAGCCGCATTTTTGAATCTGTTTCGGTAAAAGATAAAATCCACTCCGGATGCTGTTTAACCACATGATTTTCGGCTAATGTGTAACCGCCAATTGTTTTTTCCGCCCGATATGGATTGAACCAGGCGTGCAGTTCCATTCCTCGTTTGTGCGCTTCTTCGATGGCAAATTCCAGAGGATCGTAATAGGGATCGGGAGCTTTGCCCTGCTTGCCCGTAAGCCAATAGGACCACGGTTCGTAATTGGAATTGTAAAGAGCGTCGCATTCCGGACGGATCTGAAGAATGACAGCGTTAATGCCCGTTTCGTCCAGTTCATCCAATAACTTTATTAAATTTCTTTTTTGTTTTGAAGGACTTAAGGTTTTGGGCCAATCGATATTAGCCACCGAGGCAATCCATGCCGCGCGAAATTCGCGCTTGGGCGGATTGCTTAAAGCCAAAAGACACTGCGCTAAAAAAAGAACGGTTAATCCGATAAAAATAGATCTTTTCAAAAGTTTTCTCCTGTAATTTTTGTTTCGGTATAATAAATTTAACCAAATAATGATCGATTTTTTTCCCATATTGAAATCTTTTTCTAAAAGATGAAGAAAGCCTTACTTCCTGATTCAAATTTTCAATTTGAGGAATCCGAATCGGGAAGTATGGATTCCTTTAAAGATACTAAGAAGAGAAAGAACTTGAATACGTTAAAAAGGCATCCAACCCCTAAGGATTGGATGCCTTGCATGGCAAAAGCAGGAAAAATAGATTTCTATTTCAGAAGCGTCATTTTCTTGCTTAATTTTACGTCGCCTGCCTGCAGCATGTAAACATACACACCGGAAGCCAATTGAGAAGCGTCGAAAGTAATAGTCTTATATCCGGCGCCAAGATTCTTATTAATCAAAGTAGCCACCTTCTGTCCGAGCATGTTGTAAACGGTCAGTTTTACTTTGCCTGCTTTAGGCAGATAAAACTTAATGTTCGTAGTCGGGTTGAAAGGATTCGGATAGTTCTGTTCCAGCAGATATCCGGAAACCACCTGATCTTTATCTTTAATAGCGGTCGGCATCCATTTGTATTTATAAATCACTCCGCCGTTCCAGTTTGCAACATAAATTGTCTGACCGTCGCTTGCCATAGCCGCTCCGCGAGGTCCGGTATAGTCGCTTGAGCCTGGATCGGGCATCCACAAATAACCGTAAGTCATAGTATTAAAATTAAACATAACCAAAGCGTTTTCTCTTTGATCGGGACCTGCCGCGCCATAACTATTGTCCTGAGAATACCAGAAAATGTTATCGCCGCCAAAACGATCAACTGTCACAGTTTGTTGCGTAAGAATAGGATTTCCCTTACTGTCTTTATAAATACTGTCGGCTAACGGATAATTCACGAAATCGGTAGTTTCATAAATATAGACTTTATGAACGCCTGAAGAAAGATTTCCGGGAAGCAGTCTTTTACCGTCAGCGCTTACCTCCATACCGCGGGCATAGCCTCCGGCTAAAGGATCCAAAGTAATGTTCTGGGTAATTTCAAAAGTAGTAGGATCAATAACATCCACCGGGGATACGCCAACCACACGACCGATATAGATATATCCTTCGTCATCAACCGCAGGTTTCAACGGCGAATAATCGATGTAAACATAATCCAGAACCGAACCGTCTTCGTAGTTTAATTTAAGCACAATACCGGTTTGAGCATAAAGAACATTACCGTCCGGATCAACATTCATTCCGCGGCACCATTTCAGATAAATGGTCGTATCCGCGCCGGCTAAAGTCTGAATATTAACCGAATCGATCTGGAATGCTTTGGTTCCATCCGTATTGTAAACCACAATGGCGTCAGCGCCCCAGCTACCTACCCAAACGCGATCGGTTTTATCTACAACAATACCGTGATTTGCGCCGAGCGTGTCGCCGAAAAGCCCCATGTATTCATAATCCAATTTTGTTAACTGCCAGGGTCCTGTTTCCACTTCAGCGGTATTATCAAGAACAACAACTGGTTGAGGACCTTCGCCGAACAATCCGCCGGCAGGCACACTGGATGTGTAAAGAACTTCCAGATTGGGATCGTCATCGATATTAGCCAAACCGATTACGCCCCAACGACCGCCGTCGGCATAATTAGAATCGATAACCGAAACTGTCCAGTTTTCCGGATCTGCCACCTGATCCTGAGCGCCTTGATATTCGGCGCGGAAAATAGCGGCATTCGGATTGGCACTACGAGAACCAAACACATAATCCAGCTTTCCGTTCAAATCGATATCGCCGATGGCTCCGCCGTAAACTCCGTAGCTTTCCATCCAGGGCGAAAGATCTACGACTTTTGTACCGACAAGTGAATCGCCTGTAGCGTCGTATTGATAAATCCAGATGCCATGACCGCCCTCAACCGTGGTGTACCAGGTGCCTACAATAATTTCTTCCTGTCCGTTGCCGTCGATATCGGCAACCTGCGCGCTCTTCCATGAACCTGCGCCTTTAAGGACAGAAGTTTGAGGCTCTAACAATTCCCATCTGCTCGAATCGGCATTCCAGCGTACACGGTCGCAGCGCGTTTCATCAAACAGATAAATGGTATTGCCCAGTACGGCAAAATCCCATTTGTTTTCGCCGCCGGTCAATCCCAAATCCAAACCGTTGGCTTCAACCGTCCATGTTTCGGAACCGTCTCCGTTATCGGGAATATCATCGACCGACATAACGCCAAAATACCAGCCGCTGCTGGTAGCTTTACGATCGGTAAAAATCAATTCTTTTTGACCGTCATCGTCAATGTCTTTTAGTATCAAACGGAAAGGACGCAAATTAACATTATCTTCGGTGGTAATGGTAGAGACCGAATTCGGTAAATAATTACCGGAGCCGTCGGAAACACCCATAACGTCGCTGCCGTCGCCAGCCGATTCATAAACCAACAGGCGAGGCGGATTCGGGTTGTTTGTCGCGTCAGTCCAGTTCACCGGACCCACAAAAATTTCACCTTTTCCGTCATTGTCAATATCGCCGTAAGTTAACGCGGGCCAAGTGTTTTGTTTCCACATATCATAAGTAGCCTTCCAGACCAGTTCCCACTCCGTGCCGTTAAATTCGTACTTATAAATACGCATATCCATTTCGTTGTCCGCATCGCTCCAGTTATGGTTAATTAAATAGACATCCGTGCGTCCGTCATGATCGAAATCCATTCCCGTTACCATGTTTCCTATTCCGCCGGTATTCAAATCGGCTTCCGGAACGGGAATCTCTTTCTCGGCAGTACGCACAAAATCTTGCGCCATCGAAACGCCAAGAAAAATAAGCACCGTAAATAATGCTAAAATCGATACTTTAGCACTCTTGTTACTCATAAAACCCTCCTTAAAATGGATTGAACTGTTGTGTTAAAACTCCAACAATGAAAAAATTAAACCCTTGCTGCCTTGTTACCCCCCTTTCTAAAAATTTTTTATTAAACATAAATAACTATTTATTGCCTGCCGTAATATGGCGCTCCGGCTTTTCCTACGTCAATTCGCAGAACATTGGAGTCTGTCTCTCCGACATTCTGTTGTGTGGCGTAAATAATATTGCCGTGCCACGATAAAGCCTCCAGTTTCGGTTTGATTAATCCGGCATACTGAAAATCGTACATGCCTGTTGTCATATCATAAATAATAAGCGCATCGGGCGATTTATCCGTCGCCAGATACATTTTGCCATCCGCAGAGAACGTAATCGCATTTATTTTAACGCCCTCTAACCATGTTGCATAAAACGTTTCGGTGGAATCGCTTTCGGTGCTGCTTAAAATTATCTCTTCCGCGCCTAACGAACCATCGCTGTTTACGGGATAACGCCATACTCTTTGTAACTTTTTGGCGAAATTCTGCCCAACAAGGTAGATATAGGTTGTTCCGTCTTCTTCGTGAACTCTTACGGATTTCAAGAATACCGAGAAGGTTCCCATTGATTCCTTGGACTTATCCGTTTTAACCTTTACCAGTTCAGTTTGAGTCGCAACCCATAAATTTCCGTCCTGATCAAAATCCATATCGTAGGGAGCGCGCGTAAAAGTTGCGTAAGTCTCCTGAATCGAGCTGTCGCTCAGGTCTATGGTTTTAATCTCTTTAATTCGCCCGAGCGCATAAGCGACATACAGTTTTCCGTCCGGACCTACTTTAAGCGCGTTGGCTTTCAGGTAGTTTGTTTTTTCCACCCAGACCGTGGGTTCGCCTTCGCGATTAATCTTCAATATTTGACCGAACGGCGGATTGGTTTCCACCTTGGTCGAAACATAGACATTCCCTTTGCGATCCGTAGCTATGGAATAAGCCACATGTTTTTGTTTGAAATCATCCATTCTTCCGAAAGTGGTGTCAACCGCGGCTTTTAATTTGTAGATAACCGGCTCGCTGAATTTATCGGAGCCCCTTACCGCTATCTTCACCTTAATAGAATCGTTGATATACGAAGGAGAGGCGATGGTGATTTTGGTTGACGTCATCTGCAGAATATTTGCCATTACATTATCAAAATAGAGCTGATTATATTCATTGTAAGGCTCTTTAGGAAGAAAATTCTTGCCGGTAACCTCAATTGTTCCAACCCCGGCGTAGGCGCTGTCAGGGGGATTTAGCTGCTCAATCACCGGCTGAGCTCCGCTTACATAATTCGGATTGTAAAGGCTGGGCTCGGGCTCTTTTTTACAGCCTGAAAACATAAAGAGAAATATAAGACTAAGTGATAGCATTATGAATGAAACATTTTTCATCTGCATACTCCCTTAATGAAATTTGTTTCTTATTACCAAGAAAATTTTAACGTAAATCGCTGAACATTATCAAAAACGCCAAACGGCACATAGGCATAATCAAATTGAAATCCGAATTTGTTTAAGCCTATGCCGTACGTAAAAGACCGTTCGTCAACATTTGAATAATAACCCATGCGCAAAGACAAAATATCCGCGAATTTATATTCAAGACCGGTTTTTAAGTATTCGGGGTAAGACCTGGGATGAACCGCGTCAATAGTCAATAAAAGGTCTTTTAACCGATTAACTTTAAATCCTTCCGGAACAAAATCCATAATATTTGCCGAAAAGCCGATGCTAAATATCAATGGTAATTGAAACTCTTCCTGTGAAAATTTTATTTCTTTTGAAAAATTTCGAACGGACATTCCGAATACTAAACTCTTAAATCCGGTTCGATAATTCGTTCCGAAATCAAACGCCAAAACAGACGCTTCCTGGTCAACGGTTTTTACTTCAGTGGATTTAATCGAATAACTATCGATTACCGGACCGAGATATTGCGAAACATATTTAATTTGTCCGCCGACGCTAAATTTATTTGTTAACGCTTTGGCATAACCCAAGCCTACGGCGTAAGCCGTGGGTTTGATCATCCCGGTTTCCAGATAGCCTTGCTCATTATTAGCCACAATGGTTCCTTCCACTTCGCCGTAGTCAACTAATAACAAGCTCACTCCAAAAACGCCAAACTGACCGGCAAAAGGTTTTACCGCCAGACTCAGGGCATTGTGTTTTATGTCGGCAAGCCATTGATTTTGAGTCACCGTTAAATTAAAATGTCCCTCTATCTCCGAAAGTAACGCGGGATTATCCCATAAAGCGCTGGAATTATTGGAAACGGTCGTCATGGCATTTGCCATAGCCGCCGATCTTGCGTCGGGCACAACGCTTAAAAATTGAAATCCCGTCTGGGCTAACTTCTTTTGAGCCCAGACAGTTTGACTCATTAAGATGATGATAATAAAACTAATAAAATATGTTAGCTTCTTAGCCTTCATCATTTCCTCACATTACTTAACGGATCACAATTAATTTTTTTGTGATCGATTCACCTTTTTTAAATAACAAGATACCCGTTTCTTTATCGTAGATATCTTGCGAAACCTCAAAATAGACCAGATAAAGACCGCTCACGATCACCTGACGATAATCCGTGACCGAATTCCAGGCTTCATCTCCGCTGCCGTCATTGTGGTCTATTGTTTTAATCAAATCACCGCGTTCGGTAAATATTTTAATTGTACATTTACCGGGAATATTGTAAAACATAATTTTATCGTATTCTTTAGGGAATTGCATTTCCCTGGCGCTTGCTTTGATATAGTATGGATTCGGTACGATCCTGATATCTTTTAAAGCCAAACCTTGCTTGCGCTTGAGATACGCCGGTTCGGTGGTCATTGTGTAATATTTGCTGCTGTGCAAACTGCCGTGCGGATTGGCATCGGTTTGATTGTTCGAGCCGTCGTTAAAGGATACAATGTAATAATAATACGAATAACCCCGCACCGCAGAAACATCGTTAAACGTGTGCACTATTTCCGGATTATCCGTGCCTTTTCCGCAGGCGAATATTTCCTGATAAACAGTGTCGGGCTTGCCTACCGCGCGGTAAATTCGATAGCCTCCGAAATCGGCTTCGGTTTCCGAAGGACTTGGCGACCACTTTAGTTTTATTAAATCTCCGCCCGATTCAACCTCGAACAACGGCGGCGGCAAAGGAGGCTGCGGAATCTGAAAGTCCATATCGTAATTTCTTTTGGCGCGGCTGAAGGTCAGCAAAATGGAATCTTTGCCGGTATAAACCCATTCATCCTTGAACTCGTCTTTATCGTCGGTAGTAGTGCCGTCGGGTAATTCAAAAGGACCTTTGTCCGCGGGATTATCGTAAGCCATTTTCCATCTGCGCCCGATAATTTCGCTCATGGTTCGGCTTAATCCGCTTACGCCTTCCGCTTCCACGATGGTGATGCTGTCGCCTGGCGCAAGATCAAACGGACCGTAGGCGACCCACATATTTGTCCCGCCGGGATCGTTGTGCACAGTATATGGCACAGGATTGGATTCCATGTATTTTTCGTCGAACCGTTCGTCGCCGCCCAAACCCATGTAAGGCACTCCGCTCAATAAGGTGTTGTAGGTTTGAATCATAAAGGGTTCGTTCGGTTTGGAAACTCCTTTTAAATCGGGACGTTTATCGCCGGCGTGCCAGCCGATAATTGTCGGCTGGTTCGGATCGTCGCTGTGATCGGAGGCGCTTTTGTCAACATGCAAAATAGCCACGCCCGCGTGATGCGGAGCTTTTAAACGCCCGTTTCCCGTATAATCCGGAGCGCCGATGTTGTCGATTACCGTGTTTACATCGCCCTGACCCGCCCATTGAAAACTGCAGCGTATCCAGTCCACAATCGGATTATCCAAAGTGATTACATCGTTAACATGCGCGGCGTAATTTTCTCCGCGGCGGGTGGTCCAGCTAAATTTACCCCATTGCTGCGGCCCGCCTATTACCGTGGCGCCGTCTCTGCAAACACTGTAGCGCGTGCCCCAGGCAATACGCACGCCTTTTAAGGGAGCGTTTAATTCGATTTCGTCGTCATAATCCGTATTGCCCGTGTTCACGAAAGTAAAAATCTTGATAAAATAATTATCGTGATATTGCTGACTAAAGGCATAAATCGTCCGTTTTAAAGTGAGCCCCATCGAAGTGTTCACGACGTTTTTAATAATCCGGTCGGGTATGATATCGGGATTAATTTCATCAATATCGTCGAGGTAGGGAGCGGTAAGGTTGTTGCCGTCCACAAAAACATAAGGAGGTTCATACTTGGCAATTTGCTTTAATTCCATGGGGAAGATCGATTCATCGACAAAATCGGCGGCGAAATAGACCACATATTTTTCAAAGGCAGTGCCCGCGTCGTCTTTAAAATCTTCGCTGCCGATCCAGAATCGTTTTATTACGGAATTGTCCTGCCTCTGATATTCCGCGGGCCAGCGCAATCCCTCGTAATACCTGGTATTCCAGGCTCTTTCCGATCCGTACGCGGAAAAATGACTTTGCAACGACCCTATACGAATATACCGCTTTTCGGTTGACTGCACCTGCGCGTTTAAAACGGAAATACTACCCAACATCATTAGTAGTATTAACATTGACGAGATAGTTGACTTTTTCTGCATCGCTACTTCTTTTTTGTTTACTTACAAAACACCAATATTGAAATTTACTTTAATGCCCCAGAAAATATCTCTGGGATTCAAAAACGTTAGCGCCTTGATGTTCGGCATATCGATATACGATTTCGTTTCTTTTCTTTTTTTATTCCGCGCCGCTATATCGGGATCGTTATCGGGATTCGGTTCCAGCGGATCGTAAGCCACTCCAACCGGTCTGTAATCGCCGATGCGGTCGTTTCCTTTTTCTTCATTAGTTTCCCACGAAAAATTCAATGAGCGCAAATAGTCGTCAAGATCGTGTTTGTCGGAAAAACCAGCCCAGTTCAGGTATTTGAAATTGAATACATTCTTAACATCCATAAAGAATTGGATATCAAAATTGAGCTGAGACGTTTTTACGGTAAATAACTTAGAAAAACGCATATCGACATTGTAATAATTTCTCCATTGCGTGTTGTACAAAACACCAGGCTTATTAAACGGATTATAGGTGTAATAACTTCCTTCGCGCCACGAAGCCAATAAATTCAAATTAAGATCACTTATCAGCCCCATACCGGCAAACTTGGGACCAAAATCGGGAGGCGTACGAAAACTTAAATTAACGCGCGCGTAGGGCTGCGGTCTGGGTTTTGATTGATAGGGATTTTGACGCAAATATTCCCGTTGTTCGTTAGGATCTTCGTAGTAGCGCAAATAGCCGAAATAACCGGAAGTCTGCACATCATACGTATAATTCACAAATCCCGACAACCAGCGTCCGTATCGTTTGGTCAACGTGAATTCGATTCCGCGGATATCCTCGTAATTCAAATCGGACATTTTATAGTAACTAACCGTTCCGTTAATATTTCTGTAATAGACCCAACTGGGTTGATTGCTAATATCTTTGTAATAACCGGCAATTTTCAGCAAAAACATATTGAACAGGTTTTGTTCGTATCCCAACTCGTAGGCAACGGTCTTTTCCAAACGGAGCTCCGGATTACCGATATAGGTTACCAGTCCGTTGGATTCTCTTTGAAGTCTGAATCTGTAAGAAGAAGACGGTTCGGTTCTAAAATGTCCGTAGTTAAAATACAGTTTTGCGTTCTCCGAAATAGGATGCGAAATACCCAGTCGCGGACTAAAGGCAAATTGCGGTTTGGCATTTTTCTTAGGCGCCTGCGGTTCAATAAGATTTCCGTATCCGGCTTTATACATTACATCGTACGGTTTAAGATCGTACCATTCCAGATCCGGATCGGAATAGTCCATGCGTAAACCGAGATTAGCGATAAAACCTTCGTATTCCAATTTATCCTGAATGTAAGCACCGATACGATACGGTTTAACAGTGTAAATCATACTTCGCGTCCATGTGCTCATACTGGGGCTGTAAGTGCTGGAATTGATATCATAATTATTATAAACAAACTTTAAACCGGTCTTTATTTGATTTTTACTATTGATCTGACTGGTCAAATTAAAATCCATCGTATAAGTTGAAATCACACTGCGGTCTCTTCCCAAATTCATCCATCCGCCCATGCTGGTTCCGTCAATAGCCGAAACAGTGGATCCCCAATATCCGTAAGGTGCTTCGTCGGTAAAATACCCCGCCACCGGTTCATAACGACGCGTAGTATCCCGTGTTGCCATTTGAAAAGTTTTATAACGGCTTATTTTGTATTGAAAACTCGCATCATAATAGGTTCTGGAAGAAAGCGCATGAGTTATTTTTGCGCCTATTAATGTCCGGTAGATATCGCCGGGACTAAAATAGCCGGGCATATAGAGAATACTTGCCCCGCTGCTACTGTTTAACAAATTTGCGACTTCCGATTGCGATCTTAATAAACGACCCGTGGGAGTGGTTGTCCATTGATAGGGCGAAACGGAATAAACCTCTCCGTAAAGACCGGTCAAAATTACTTTGATGTTTGAAGTCGGATTAAAAGTATATTTTAACTGAGTTTGATTTTCGGAATAAGCGTTCCTCGAAAGAGGAAGAACGAATAATTCTTTTGTCTTGAAAAAAGAAAGATGAATTCTTGGTTTAATTGATTTGCGTAAATCGGGAAACATTCCTAATAAGGGATCCGGACCGTTTATGGTCATATCAAGCACATAATCGGGCTCATGAATTTCGCCCTGCCGTCTTCTTTGCCATTCGAAAAGGCGTTTAGCGCCTTCGGGCGTCAGGTCGTTGGACGGGTCTTTATCCTGCATGGTTGAATAGGAAATAGCGTTCCATCCCTGAAATTTGGGATACTGACGCTGAGTATAATCATCCCAGGCGCCGTTATTCGTTCCGGTCCACATTACGTCGGGATCAAAATAGGGACGGTTAAAATACGAATTGCGATCATACAACGACGGTCCGAAATGCTTTTTAGCCTGCCCCAAAAAATCAATATCGCGCAAGTTGCCGATAAAGCTGATCTGATAACGATCCATTCTTCCTTCTTTGGTAACCACGTTAACCAGACCGGCGCGCAAATCGCCGTATTCCGCATTAAATCCGCCTGTTTGAACCTGAACTTCTTCCACGGAAGTGATACTGTTGAATGAATATGGTATGTTAGAGCGTTCGTCATTAACGGCGAGTCCGTCAACCATATAAAGCACCTGACGGGGGCTGCTGCCGCGAACGATAATGCCGTTGGCGCTTTCCTCGATACCGGCTTGTAATACAAGAGCCTGATTGATATTGTTAACGGGCAAATTTCCGATGGTTTTTGCCTCAAGGTTCAACTGACTGTTGGAAATATCTTTGACCACAATCGGACGCGTCGCTTCAACAATTACGGTCTCGCTTTCCATTAGCTGTTCGCTCATTTTAATATCAATGCGGGTGTTTAGATCGATTTTAATGACCACATTATTGATCTCAACCGGATTGTAGCCCACGTACTGCGCTTTTACGGTGTATGTACCCGGAGGGATATTAAAAATGACGTAATATCCCTCAAGATCGCTTGCCGCTCCGAATATCTTGTCCTGAACCTGGACATAGATGTTTGCTCCCGGAAGGGGTTCGCCGGTTTTGGCGTCTGTTACCAAACCGCTAAGTTTTCCGGTAGTGCCGGCTGTCAAAAAGCCCATGCACACCAGAATGATCAGAGTAGTAAAAGTAATTTTTTTCATTTGCCTTTTGTTCGTTTTATTTACCTGTCAAAACGAAATATTGAACGAAATTCTATGAACATCATTGAATATTCCAAACGGCGTATAAGCGTAATCAATTGCCACATTCATCTTTGAAATAGTCGGTTTTAATCCTACGCCGCAGCTCATTCCCTGTTCGTCGGTAGGCGTTGTGTAACCCATACGCAGGGCAAAGGTATTTCTGAAAACGTATTCCATTCCGATATCCAACTGCTCGGGGTAATCACGAGGATGCGTTGCGTCAACGGATAAAAATAATTTGTGCACATCGGGTGAAGTCTCATATAGATCCAGAATATTCATTGAAATGCCCATTTCGAAATTCAGGGGTAACTGGAATGATTCTTTGATATACTCGATCTCTTTTGAGAAATTGCGGATATTCATCCCGAAGATCAGGCTTTTAAAACCGGTACGGTAGAGAATTCCGAAATCAAACGCCACAACTCCCGCATTAAATTTTTCGGTGTATTGGGTTTCGTTCGATTGAAAACGTACCACGCCTCCTCCCAGATCCTGAAAGGCGTATTTTATTTGTCCGCCTATAGAGAACTTATCGGTCAGCGCTTTTGCATATCCCAAACCAATAACATAGGCATACGGCGCAAATTCACCGACATCCAAATATCCCTGATCGTTGTTGGCGAGAATGGTGCTTTGCATGGTTCCGTAATCGACGCTTAAAAAACTAAAACCAAAAACACCGATATATCCTCCCATCGGGCGATAAGCCATCGATCCGTAAAGATATTTAATATCGGCAATCCAACCTACCTGCCCTAAAGAAAGATCGAATTCATAATTCATCCTTGACATACTTGCCGGATTAAAGAACAGGGAGGTTGATTTTCCTTCCATCGATGTCAGAGCTCCGCTCAGCGCACTTGCTCTGGCATCCGTCGGAACGCTTAAAAATTTAAATCCGGACTGAGCTAATTTTTTGTATCCGGAATAAACCGGATTGCTCACAATCAGAATCAGGAAAGAAGCGATCATTATAGTTTTTAGGATCGTTCTCATTATGCTACCCACTTTTTTAATTAACGAATAACAACAAATTTAAGAGTTTTTTTGTCTCCTTTTTTGAAAAGAAGCTCACCCGTTTGATTATCGTAGATATCGGTAGTAACCTCAATTACCGCAATATAAACGCCGCTCACAACAACCTGATTTGAAGATGTTGTGGCAAACCAGTACTCATCGCCGCTGCCGTCGGTATGCTCGATTGTTTTAATCAACTCACCCGTTTCCGTGTAAATTTTGATTGTACACTGCCCAGGGATATTAAAGAAAGCTAATTTATCGGCTTCCCGCCCGCCGATATACCGCAAGCGTCCTTCGGAAGACGATATGATATACGGATTAGGCACGACACGAATTTTATCGAGGCGCGTTCCCTGAGGTCTTTTTAAAAATACCGGATCATAAGTCTGAGTCCAATAACGGCTGCTTGTCAGACCATTTAAGCCTACGGATTCGATGTAGTAATAATATGCTACTCCGCGCACCGGAGAAAGGTCGTCAAAGCTCCGCTCTTCTTTCTTCGCTTCGTGTATGAGCACAGGTTTTATCAGGGTATTATTGTACTCTCCGCGCATGCGGTAAATTCGGAATCCCTTTAAATTTTCTTCGTCAAAAACATCCCAGCTCAGTTTAATCCGGTCGCCGCCGCCGTTAACATTGAATACTTTCGGCGGTTTTGGCGGACGTTCGATACTGTAACCGGACATAAAGTTGTCGATGGCGTTACGGAATGTTTTAAAAAGCGAATCCTTACCGGATAAAACAAACTTGTTTTTTGTTACGTCGTCAATAAATCCGCGTTTGTATTGCATACCATATTCAATGGCTTTTTCCGTGCTTAATCCGGAGACGGCTTCGACGATTACAAGATGAACGCTTTCACCGGGTCCTATTGTGTAAGGACCATACCCGTTGCCCACGGAAAAGCCGCCCGGTCTGCCGGATTTCGGGGGACTTAAATCGATGTTTGCCCCGGTTTTTTGTTTTTCAAATTTACCGTCCGGAACCACTGCCCAGGCGTGGCGCGGTTTCATGTGCCCGATTTCCATCCATTTATAACGCTTCTGCATCTCTTCCACATTATAAGGATCGCTGTTGGGTCCCGTTTCGGGAAGGTCCGATCCGTACCAGCCGGTAGTTCTGGGCTGTTCCGGATCGTCCGTTTTATCGGTAGTCGATTTATCCGCATGCAGAGTCAGCGTACCGATAAACTGAGGCGCGCCCAAACGACCAACCGTGTCGTAATCGGCAACATAAGGCGCGTATGGCCGCCAGATTGGACCGCCGATATTATCGTAGTTAACAACCTTATCCGGGAAATAGCCGTGCCATGCCCAAGCCGCACGAATCTTTTTTCCTTTATATTCACGATATTCGTCGGGTACGCCATATTCATCATCCAATCCGTCTCCCACCCAGTCAAGCATGGTATTCATTCCCCAACCGGTGCCGTTTCCGATAATATATCGCGTTTGCCTGCATGGTGCCCAGCGGTACTGATAAAAAAACCAGACATCCTCCAGGGTATTATTCGGCAATTCAATTTCTTCGTCGTCATCTATATTTCCGGTATTCGTGAATGTGTAATCCATAATCATATAATTATCGTGCCCCGGAACGCTGAATTGCATGATTTTGCGTTCCATGGTCAAACCAAGCAATGTATTGGTCTTATTAATAATCATCATATCCGGAATCAGATTTTCATCGATTCGGTCGATGTCGATATTCTTTTCGAAAGAAAGAACTTCGTCAACAAAGACGGTCGGCTTTAAGAAACGCGACACAAGCTCCAATTTGGTGGGAAAAAACTCGCCGAATCCTTTAGAGCGCGGTCCCACGGTTACAAGTTTATACTCGTAAAAGTCACCGCGTTCGTCGGTAAAATTTCTACTGCCGATCCAAAGTCCTTTTGCAGCCTGAATATCCTGATAAGGTAAAATAGCGGGCCACTGAGCGCCGTCTTGCTGCGCCGCCGAAGCCGATCTTCCCACCTCAATCTCACAGCCCATTTCCGAGAACCAGTTGTGGAACGAACCGGCGGCTAACCATTTATATTTTTGAGCATTAGACGTCTTTGGAATTATCAACAGAATAATTATAAGGCTTATAAGAATTTGCCAAATGAATCTTTTGCTGTTCATATTGTTCCCCATTTAGCGTTTTTGATTATTCAAATTACTTGAATAAATTAATATTGATTTCCATACTACCGCCGGGAAAAGTCGCGCTGTTGTTGGTCAGCTCATATTCCGTGTCGGCTTGCGCATCCTGAGGGATCTGCCCTTTAAACATGATCAATTCAAACGGAGGATACGATTCTTTTTTACCATCCCCGTCAGCGTCATATTTTAAGGTAGGCGGAATTATCTCCACATAAACTTCGGCTCCGCGCAAATCAAGATCTAAATTTCCGCCGCTTTCGGGATCTTTAAGAAAATTTTCGCCGGGAAAGGCAAAACTCGGCTCGCCATATAAATCCGATCCGTCGGCTGCGTCCGCGGAAACAAAATCGCCCATATCGTATCGCTTACCGTCTTTTACAATATAAGCCGAATATTTCCATAACCCTTTGGCTTTGGGTAAATCCAATCCGGGCTCGATAATGGAATCGCCCTTTACAAACCATATTCCCGTAATCTTATCGGAATTTTCGGCTTTGATCAGTCTATAAATTCCTTTTGCATTAGCGACATCAAATTTAAGCAAATAGTCGTCGCCTACGGAAAATGTGCCCAGATTTGCTTTAACCTTTGCGGCAAGAACTTTATAATCGCTTGGCTGAGGGATGGTATCTTCGGTTTCCATAGATACCAGGAGGGTATGCATTTTTTGCAATACGCCCAAATTAATATCATAATCCATATTTATGAGCTGCCCGTCACCATCGACCTTAAACGAATCGATTTCGGAATATAACTCGATTTTCGCACTATCGTAAACAGCCCATAAAACATAACGGGCGTTTGGCGCGGGATTATTTAAACCGCTTAAACTGATTTTTAGCGAGGTAACATGTTCCTCAGGACTGAGAAGGTCACTCCTCTCACAGCTAATACTCATCAATCCGATGATTACAAGTGCGATTATGAATTTTGAAAAACTTAACCTGTCCATCAATATGGTTTCCTCTTTTTTTATAACTCAAATGACAATCTAATTCCCCAAAATATATTTCTCGGATTTAAAAATGTTAAGTATTGCAAATTTGGCATGTCAATATATGCTTTGTTGTTAAGAACCCACTGGGCATATTTTTGATCTTGCTCATATACTCCGGTTTCCGGATTAAATTTAAAATACTTGCCGCCCTCTTTGGTAAAATACAAATAGTTTGGGTTGCCGTCTTGCGGGAGTCCATCTTGGGTTTCCACCACTTCGATAGGAACGAATTTAATTCCGGGTCGGCGATAAACACCGGGTCGGTCGTCGCCCGGTATGTTAAAATAGCCAAATTGGTCAACGCCCTTGGTAGATGCGGGCAGATGTAAAGATTTAAGATAATCACGCTTATCCCGGGAATCGACAAAACCGTAATTGGTCATATATTTGTAGTTAAAAATATTACTTACGTCAATAAAGAATTCGACATTTCCGAAATTTTTAATCCGGAAATTTTTTCTTATCCGAACATCCACATTCCAATAATCGGTCCATTGAAGATTCGCAAAGAGTCCCGGGATAACGCCGCCGCCTGCCCAGGTTTCGTACCGCCCGGCTTTCCAATTAGCCAGCACATTTACCC
>JAJRSN010000171.1 GCA_024278715.1 Calditrichota bacterium | reverse complement strand
TGAAATCGGAATTTTTGGGATTTGCGGTCATGGCGGAATTACCGTTGGTGGTAACCAATGTGCAGCGTGGCGGTCCAAGCACGGGCTTACCGACAAAAACAGAACAGGCGGATCTGCTGCAGGCGCTTTACGGACGAAACGGCGAAGCTCCCATGCCGATTATCGCCGCAAAAAGTCCAGCGGATTGCTTTTCAGCCGCCTTGGAAGCCTCAAAGATCGCCCTGATGTTTTCCACACCAGTATTTTTACTGACCGACGGATACATCGCCAACGGCTCGGAACCCTGGCTTATTCCGGATGTGGATTCAATTCCCGAAATCGAAGTCCATTACGCTACCAATCCCGATACTTTTATGCCTTACAAACGCGACCCCAAAACATTAGCCAGAATGATCGCGCTTCCCGGTACTCCGGGCTTTGAACATCATATCGGCGGTCTTGAAAAGGACGACACCGGCGATGTGGCTTACGATCCCGACAATCACGATCGTATGGTGCGTTTGCGCGCCGAAAAGATCGAACGGATAAATCAATATGTAGATCAACCAGAAATTAACGGAGATCCGGAAGGCGAACTTCTGATTATCAGTTGGGGAAGTACGTACGGCACGGTATTTACGGCAATCGAGGAAATTCGCAAAAGGGGTAAAAAAGTTTCCTGGTATCATCTGAGATGGATCTATCCTTTTCCGCTGTCTCTGGAAAAATATATTCATAATTTCAAAAATGTTCTGGTTCCGGAAATTAATCTGGGGCAATTGGTTAAAGTTGTTCGCGACCGCTATTTGGTTGACGCCAAAGGATTTAACCGTGTCCGCGGGTTACCCCTCAACACGCATGAATTAGTCGAAGCCATTGAAAATATTTTGCAAAAGTAAACTCTGAAGGAGTGAATGATGAGTCAACAAGATAAAGTCCCTCCCGGTAAGGTTCAGTTAACAAGGGATGATTTTACTTCCAAATCCGAACCCAGATGGTGCCCGGGCTGCGGCGATTATGCTATTTTGGCGCAGATGAAAAAAATATTACCGGAAATGGGCATTCCGAGAGAAAATATTATATTTGTTTCGGGAATCGGTTGTTCCAGCCGTTTTCCGTATTATATGAACACCTATGGCGTGCATAGTATCCATGGGCGAGCCCCGACTATTGCCACGGGAATCAAACTTGCAAATCCCGATCTGAAAGTTTTTGTAATAACCGGCGACGGCGACGGTTTGAGTATCGGCGGCAACCACTTTATCCACCTTTGCAGACGTAATGTCGATATCACCGTCATTTTGTTTAACAACCGCATTTACGGATTAACGAAGGGGCAGTATTCGCCGACCTCTCTAAAAGGTCAAATAACCAAATCTTCGCCTTATGGTTCTCTGGAAAATCCCTTCAATCCCATTTTAATGGCATTAGCCTCGGGAGCCACCTTTGTCGCCCGCACAATCGATCGCAATCCAAAGCACATGATCGAAGTGTTCAAACGGGCAGCCATGCACAAGGGTACGGCGTTTGTTGAGGTCTATCAGAATTGTGTGATCTTCAACGACGGGGCGTTTGCCGATTTGACCAAACCGGACACCAAAAGCGAACGCGCGCTTTACATGGAACAGGGAAAACCTTATGTCTTCGGTAATAACAAAGACAAGAGTCTGCGCTGGACAAGCAATCACTTTGAAGTGGTTCCTTACGACGAAAGTAACCCGGATAAAGAATTAATGGTTCATGATGAACACTCCTTGAATCCGACCCTCGAGTTCGGTCTGGCGAGTTTGAGCGATGATCCCAACTTTCCGACGCCTTTGGGGATTTTCCGCGATGTGGCGGTTGATACGTATGAAGAGTTGCTGCTGAAGCAAATTGAATTCGTAAAACAAAAAAAAGGCGAGGGCGATTTGGAAAAATTATTTCATTCGGGCAATACATTTTACATCGAGAATAAATGATCAAAATTTCAGGTCGATTTAAAAATAATTAATGACAGGGGCTTTTTTACCGATTAAATAGTAATGTACCAAATTCAAAAGTTTATCATGGCAAACGCTGATGAATGATGAGATTCATAAAATCCTGGTCGTGGACGATCAAGCGGAAAACATAGACACGATTAGAGATATCCTTGCCGAAGAAAATTACAAAATCAATCAGGCGCATAACGGAAGAGAGGCATTGGATGTCATTGATAAGGAAATACCCGATCTCATCCTTCTGGATGCTTTGATGCCTGTAATGGACGGATTTCAGGTTGCAAAGCATGTCAAAAATGATCCCCAGACAAAACTTGTTCCTATCATTATGATTACCGCCCTGGATACCCCCCAGGATCGTGTTAAGGGTCTGGAATCCGGAGTAGATGATTTTATTTCCAGACCCTTTAATATCTTCGAGTTAAAAGCCAGAATAAAAAACCTGCTTCGTTTGAGAGAATCCATGAGCGAGTTGGAAAATGCGGAACAGGTGATCTTTAGTTTGGCAAAGGCTGTGGAAGCTAAAGACAAATACACCGAGGGACATTGCAATCGTCTTGCCAATTTAGCCGAATCAATGGGCAGATTCCTTCAACTGCCCGAAAACGACATCGTTATTTTAAGGCGCGGCGGCATTCTGCACGACATAGGTAAAATCGCCATCAGAGATTCCATCCTGTTAAAACCCGGCTCTTTAACAAAAGATGAATTTGACATTGTCAAACAACACCCGGTGATCGGCGAGAATATTTGTTCTCCCTTAAAAACATTGCGTCCGGTTCTGCCGGTCATTCGTTTTCATCACGAACGTTTTGACGGAAGCGGTTATCCCGAAGGTCTTCAGGGAAGTAATATTCCGCTCCACGCCCGTATTATCGGTCTTGTTGATTGTTACGATTCGTTAACGACCAAGCGACCTTATCGGGCGGCTTTAAGCAAAGAAGAAGCTCTCGAAATTTGCGAAAAAGAAACTAAAAAGGGACTGTGGGACCCCGAGATATTTGAGACTCTCAAATCGCTTCTTAAACATAAAAATTTTGATAAACAAGAATACATATTAATTCCGGATAAATAATCGCTTGCTTTTTGTTGACTACTTTTCGGCGCTTTCTACATCGTTTTTTCGTTTTCTCCAACAAAAATTTTTATATTTTACCACCATTCCGAATCATTATGCTGAGATCTGTGTTTTTTCTTTTTCAACACCTTGGCATAAAATTTCGGACCTATTTAATACAAATATTGTAATTTTACATAATAATGCTTATTTTTTAAACACAAAAATAAAAAATCCTACCCGGAGTTTTGATATATGCGTATTATTGTAACGTTTTTCTGGATAATTATCGGAGCCGTGTTGCTTTGGTTTTTTGCTGAAAATTTGGATCAGCATGTCAATATTTATTTATTCACCAGGACCTACGAAAATGTTAATTTGATAACGGTGATTTTTGTCTCTACATTTTTAGGGCTTTTGTTCGGAACATTAATTATGACCATGAAACTAATAAAAGCAAAAGCTCAATTATCCGGTCTAAAAAAAGAAAACAAACGGCTTAGTCAGGAAATTCAGGAATTAAAACCATCGGAGCAAAGCCAATCGTCCGAATCCGAAGAACCGTTGACGCCGCCCGAGTAAAAGTAGATGATGTTTTAAAGAAATGAAAAATAACATAAATGACGAGACTAATGCTTAATTCAGAAAAACAGATTTCTGTAAAAATTATTCTTTTTGCTCTTTTATTAATGCTGTCGCTCAACGCTCAGGATAAAAGTCAGGAATTAATCGTTTTGTACAATGCCCGGCAATATGACCGGATTCGCGCCAAACTCAATACATTCTCGGATCGGGATACCTCGCGGATTTCTTTTCTGTTTTTTAAATCGATCTTTTTGAAAAACGGAGAACAGGCAAAAAAGAATTATGAAAAAGTATTCAAGAATTCTTCAGGTCGGTTAAAAGAATTAGCGGCGCAAAAACTTCACGATTACTATTACGCGCTTGGGTTTTATCAGCATGCATCTCAATACGAAAAATATTATACCAATACCGGCATTGCCTTACCCATTACAGATCAGGAAGGAAAAGAACCCAAACCCGATAATAAATTTTTTAATGTGCGAAGCGCTTTTGTAATTCAGTTTGGAGCTTTTAGTTTAAAAGAAAATGCGCTGCAGCGGCAAAGGCTGCTTTCGGCGCAGAATATTCGCTCGAAAATTGTAAAGAGAATGATTAATCGAAGAGAATTTTATTGCGTATGGGTGAATGGGTTGAGCTCGATTGAAGAAACCAGGAAAATTGCCGATCAAATAAAAAGCGAATTGAAAATTGATTATCGTATAATCAAGCAATAGGGAGGAACATGGATATCCAAGAATTGAGAATGATACCATTATTTTCGGAATTGGATGATAAAGCATTGGAAGAAATTGCCCGAATGGCTGTCAGACAGACCTACAAAAAAGATAACATGGTGTTAATCGAAGAAGAAATCGGCTCGACTATGTTTATTATCCTGAGCGGGAGAGTAAAAATTTCCCGTATCAGCGATGAAGGCAGAGAAGTCATTCTTTCTATTTTGGTGGATGGGGATTTTTTTGGCGAAATGTCGATTCTTGACGGTCAAACTCGCAGCGCCAATGCGGTTACTCTGGAAGATACGGAATTATTGCTTATTCAAAGAGAAAACTTCTTACGAATTTTGCATGATTATCCCCAGGTTTCCATCAATCTTTTAAAAGAGTTGGCGCATCGTTTACGCAGAAGCGATGAACAGATTAAAAGCCTCTCGCTGCAAAACGCCATGGGCAAGGTTGCTTCTACCTTGCTCAGAATCGCAGACGATTCGGGTATTATCAAACACGGAAAAGTGGAAATTTCCCAGCTACCGCCTCAGCAGGATCTGGCTAATATGGCAGGCACCAGCCGCGAAACAATCTCCCGCGTTATTAAATCCTTGAGTCAGTTGGGATACGTAAAAAAAGAAGGCAGCAAATTAATTATTCTTGATTATGAAAAATTCAGGGAAGATTTTTCGTAAGAAATGGAATCTAATTCCTTTAGCATTGCTATTATTGCGCGCAGTAACGATAGATTTCTTTATTTTAAAAATACGTTAAAAGAAACATGTCAGCGTATTGTCTCTTTATCGTTTGACAAACGAATAGAAATCAGCCTTTCCGAAGAATCGTTTGATCTGGTGTTGGTTGATATTAGCCAAGAGCCTGCCTTTGATCTTCAGGCTGTGCAGCATTTGATTGAATACAAAAACTTAAAACAAAAGATATTCATTTTTATTCTCAACCCCTCTCAGGAATCGGCAAAGCTTCAGATTTACCGACTGCCGAACAGTCAGATTCTTTTTGAACCTGTCGATAAATTTAGCCTGCTTACCGCCGTTAATACCGCCCTGCAGCTATCCAGACTGCAAAATCGAATCCGGGTTTATAAAGATATTCTCGAAGGCGAGCAGAAGCTCATTACTTATATGGACGATTTACTTGAAATAGAACAGATTCATCAATGCGACCGCTTTCAGGAAGTAAAGGAGTATCTGCTGTCTTCCTTCGTGAAAAAGGTTGAGTTAACACTGGCGGTGGAAAAAGCGTTTTTCGGGTTTTTCGAAGAAGACGGACAGCGATTGGTTGTCGAACAAAAGGGCAAAAAAAAGAATCAGCTTGAACGAGTTGTTTATTTTTCCCTGGAAAAAAGCGCCACAAGAGCGTTATTAAATCAGAATAAAGTTCATATCTTTGATAAAGCGGACCTTGCCGATCCGCTGGTACAAGAGATGGAGGAGTTTTTAGGGTTCAAAATATTCAGTTTACTTTTCGCGCCGGTGCTTGTGTATCACCGACCGTTTGGAGCGATTATTTTGATTAATAAGATCTATCGTGAAACGTTTTATGAAAACGATATGTCCTTTACCATGGCGGCTGCTCAAAGAATTGCCTTCAATATCGAAGGTTTTTTAATAGAACATCGTGACGAGGCGGCAACTAAGACCTTTCCCACAAACCTTTTTGAACATGACGATTCGAACAGGTACCAAATAATAAAAAATATCCTCGACACGGTCTATTTTGGCGTGGTGGTTTTTGACGATCAATCGCAGATTCATTTTATTAATCCGGGCGCCACGCGTATTTTAAACGTGCAAAAACCTGTTAATAAAATCCATCGCCTGCAGGACATTTTAAAAGCAAACATTATTCAGGAAATTACAAGAGTCATCAAAGAGAAGCCTCTTCCGATTATTCGTCACGAAATTCAACTGGAAAAACGATTATTTCCCAACAGCTATATCGGTTTGTCCATTTATCCTTTAAAATTGGAGCCGGAAAAACAACATTACATCATGGTATTCTCTGAAATCACCCAGACCAAACGCATTCAGGCGGAAATTATCAGAATGGATCGCATGGCTTCGCTGGGCGTGTTAAGCGCGGGAATCGCACATGAAATACGCAATCCGTTAGCCGGAATAAAAGCCATGGCTCAATCTTTGGAAGACGAACTGGAAAACGATCCGGGAAAACTGGAATATATCTCGCGGATTTTGCGTCAGGTCAGTCGTCTGGAAAAATTGTTAAAGGCATTTTTCTCGTATGCACGCCCGGTTCGCCCCGACCCTTCGCGCTGTTCGATAAAAAAGATCATCAGCGAGGTATTGCCTTTAATTCAAAGCCGGTTCAGGGAACGAAATGTCAAAATTGAGACGGAATACGCGGATGATCTGGCTGATGTTTTTGTCGATCAGAATCAGATTCAACAGGTTTTATTGAATTTGTTCATCAATGCCATTGACGCCATGCCAGAAGGCGGCAATTTGAAAATCGTTGCCCGAAATTCGGAAACCGTTCAACCGGTGATAGACCGCAGAAACCGAATACCCACCCTTCTTTCAGATAGATTTATTGAGATTTTAATTTCCGATACCGGAGTCGGCATGTCTTCCGATATTCTTGAACAAATATTTAATCCTTTTTTTACGACAAAATCTCAGGGCACGGGATTGGGACTTTCAATTGTTTACCAAATTATCAAAGAACACGGCGGACAAATAGAAGTTCGCAGCGCCCCCGGAAAGGGAAGCACGTTCATCATTTTTTTACCAGCCGTTTAAATACTTGTATCCCCGACACTTCATGCACATCAAATTAAATTTTAGGAAAGCAAAATGATTTTCTTGATCCTCAGTGCGCTTGTTTCAGGTCTGTTTGTCGGTTTGATTAGCTCTGTTCTCGGACTGGGAGGCGGAATTATTATTGTGCCTTTGTTAACGCTGGTTTTTCGCCTGCCTCAAAACGAAGCCGTCGCAACTAGTTTGGCGACTATCGCCCTAATAACTCTTTTTAATACCATTCGATTTCAAAAGTTAAAGTTAATCAATTGGAAGCTGGTTTTGATCATTATTACGTTTTCGGCGATTAGTTCTTTTGGCGGCGGGTATTTGGCGACCATAATGAATCAGCGCGTATTGCTCTTTATTTTTATTCTGTTTGTCTTTTATGTTCTGGTGCAAACCTTTATTTCAGCCTCTTCAACTCAGTCTGTCGCCCGCAATCACTCGGCATGGTTTTGGGGAAGCGTTATCGGCACATCGAGCGGATTGATTTCGGGAACCACGGGAGTGGGCGGGGGAGCGATTATTACACCATTGTTGTTTAAAAGCCGAATCGAATCGCCGGACCGGGTTGTGCCCGTTACCAATGCAGTGATGTTCATTAATGCCGTTTTTGCCATTATTCCGTTTGCCTTAAGTTCGGGCATAGGTACGTCTTTAATAAATTGGGGAATGATTCATCTGGATCGTGCTTTATTGATTTTTGCCGGCGCAATTCCGGCGTCAATTTGGGGAACGAAATTCCAAAGCCGTATCCCGCAAAAAGTGAAAAAAATTCTCATTATTTTTATTCTTGGCGTTATATTATTTCGCATGGCTTGGAGATTTTTAGCGGGCGCTTAAGAAGATTCTGCCTGCAATTCGATAATGGCAAATTCTCCAGGACAGTTAAAACGCAAGGGTACGCCCGAAGTACCCACGCCGGTGGTTGTGAAGCCGGTTATTCCGTTAAATTTCCAGAGATTTGCCGCCATGAACCGCGGCATGCGGCTGTGAACGATCAAGGGACCTAAAACCGGAAAACAAATTTGTCCTCCGTGGGTATGCCCGCTTAAAAAGAATTCGCATTGATCCGGCGGAATGTGCAACAGCGCGTCATTGGAGTGACAAACCACAACCCGAAACGCGGAAGCGGGAATGCCGTTGACGGCTGTTGTAAAATCGTCGCTTTCAAAAAAGTGCGCGTCGTCCAGTCCCAAAATCCAGATGTCTTTGCCGTCTCTACTAATTTTTACCGATTCGTTAATTAACATTCTGATCCCCATTTTCTCAAGGGGACGGATAATTTCCCACGGATCGTGATTCCCCAGCACGCCTAAAATTCCGTCTTTTGCCTTTAAATTTTGAACGAGTTCCTCCAACTGTTTAAGCGAATGGTCGGTCAGTCCTCTGATTTTGAAGCGGTAATCGCCGCCCAAAATTACCAGATCGAATTCGAGTCCGGAAATAAAAGCGCTAAAATCCCGAATGATTTCCCGATTGCCGTCGGCGTGAAGATCGGAAATGAATAAAATTCGATAACCGTTAAACGCCTGAGAAAGATTCGGGAAAGAAAGAAAAACATGATGGGAACGAATTCGCCGGGCATTCCGATATCCGCGGCGGTAAATTCCCGTGATTTTAAGCAGAGGGATGGCTAAGGAAAACAAATATTCGATTCGTTCAAAATGGAAAAGGCGTTGCCAAAAGCTGAACAGAAAAGGATTGAGTTCCCATTCCTTTAATCGCCGTCTGGCTTTTACGCGTTTTTTGAGCTCAGGGAAAGTCATGGTTTTTTTTCCGATGGTTTAAATTCCGTTTTTTATGTTATCGTAAAAAATCCGTTTTTATTGAATGCGCAATCACCACGGAAAAAATAATCGCTGAAAATCCGGATTTATGGTTTTCGTTAAGAGTTAAG
>JAJRSN010000012.1 GCA_024278715.1 Calditrichota bacterium | reverse complement strand
GTTGTCGGCGGTTATCCGATAGTAATACACTCCGCTGGACAACCCGTTTGCGTCAAAACGAATTTCATATCTTCCGGCTTGTTTTTTACCGTCAATTAGAGTTCTGATTTTTTGTCCCAATGAATTAAAAACCTCAATTTTTACCTGCGACACTTCCGGAAGCCCGTATTTGATAGATGTAACCGGGTTAAAAGGATTGGGCTGATTCTGCAGCAGATAATATTGCTCGGGGATGCTCGTATTTTCATCGTTGACAGCCGTAACGGTTCCCGACGAATAGGGTTTGGATTTATTCCCTGCATAATCCACGCTATAAATTTGATATTGATTCTGCGGTAACGGATCGGAATCTCGGAAGAACGGTTCCGTGGAGTAACTCATAAAAACGCTGTTGCGATAGATTTCATAATATTGAAAATCTTTTTCCTTTGGCGAATCCCATCGTAGCGTTATCTCGTTCTTATTACTTTCTATGGTCACATTCGAAGGGGGAGCGGGCGCTAAATTATCCAGCGAATATCCTGAATCGATAGGAGAAATGTAATAGTTTGTGTAATATCTGCTTGAATGCGCCGTAATTTTGTAATAACTCCAGATTTGTCCGTGGCTTTTAGTTGAATCGCCGATGGTCGGCGCTAAAAATTTATATGATTCAATATTTCCCAAGGCGGGAATATTTCCGACCGAAATCCATTCGCCGCTATCATTCTTTAACCAAACGCCGTATTGAGCAATAGTTTGTTTATAATCATAGACGCTGGGTGTGAAGGTAATAAAGACTTTCCCACCTTGGTCGTTGGGAACATCTTTAATTTTTTGAATCACCGGGAAGTCGTTGAGCAATTTTACTCTAAACGATTGTTCCGTCCAGCCGTAATCGTTTTGGACTTTAACCTTTATTTTGAAACTGCCGGTATCGGGATGGAATCTCCAATTAATTGTGCCGTCATTTTTATTGATTTCCATGGCATCAGGCGCTTCTGACAACGAATAATAAAACGGTTCATTTCCCACCGCCTGGACTGAAATATAACAACTTAACGAAGCGTCTGCCGGATGTGTAACAAAAGAAGGAAGCATCGGGGGATCGAGTTCATATCCGTAATATTCTCTCAGGCTCTCGTTCCATTTGTTGTTTTCCCAATAATAGGAGATGTCAAGTTTTAAATAGTTATCCGTAAAAATACTTTTATATTTTCCGGAATTTTGCCAATGCCCGTTTTGCCAATATTGACTGATAGAAAGAATTTGATTATTATTTATGTCATACTCATTAACATATTTGTATCCATAAGAAACATATTTGTTATCCGTCCAATGTTTATGAAAATACATCACCAATCGATTTGACGAATCATATTCCCATCGGGATTCGTGACTTTTATTCCATTGTTCATCCTGCCAATATTGACTTAAATAATGAGTTTCATTATCACGGTCGTCGTATTCATGCAGGTATCGGAATTGGTTCCGCCAGGAATCATAACCTCGGGTTTGGTAAAGGGTTTTTGTCAATAATCCCTTTGAATTGTAATCGTAAAGATAATGCGCGTACAATTTCCATTCGTCCTGCCATTTGTCAATGATAATTTCCGTTAGTTGATTATGATCGTTATAATAATAAGTATGGCGATATTGCAATTGCCACTCATCTTCGTTCCAGTAGTAAACAAACTTTTGAGAAATTAAAGTATCGTCGTATTCATAAGTATAGCGATAACTATTTTCCCAATTTTCCATATCTCTGTTCCAGTACTGAGATATATATTCGGTTATTTTGTTTGCCTCATTGTAAGTTTTTAAATCTTTATATCCCCAGTAGATTTTGCCGTAAGACCAATATGTTGCAGAATACAGTATTTCGTTGCCATTGGCATCGTATTGCCATTCAATTTTGTCGCTATAAACCCAATCGTTTAGGTCGTCATCCCAGTATTGGTAGGCATATAATATTTGATTTCCAAAGTCATCCCAATCATACAAATAGCGATAGTTATTTTTCCACTGCCCGTATTTCATTTTTTCGTATTTCTCTTCGATAATATTTTCGTTTTCATCATAAAAAACTCTCATTCGGGATGTGGAGTCCCAACGAATATAACTGTAATAATTAGAAATATATATTCTTTCACAGTCATAACCTTTGTAACGATTTTCGGAATCATACAGGTAACGGTAGCGATACCTGTTTTCACGATATCCGTAATAATAATCCTGTGTGAGGCTGTTTACTAATTTGCGATCAGTAATCGTGGTCGAAGAAGTTGAATTTTTCCCGAAGCGAGTAACAGCGATGGTTCTGTTTTCGGGCACAACTTTAGAAAATCCCAATTGTTTGAATATTTTTTTTCGATTAACATGGGTAAAATTTTCTCTTTCCCATGAAAGCAGCGCCCTTTCCACGCTATCCAAATCGGACGAAGTGATTTGATAACTCGGATCAGAGAGTTTCGGATAAAGCGAGAGAATATGATTTTTCGCTTCCGATATATTGTTATTGGGGTTATTAACGGTTGAAGATAAAGCAAAATCTGCCGTAGAAAACGAGCAGATAATCGTTAAAAAAACAAGTAATTGTCTCATGATGCCCCCGATTTTATGGTTAGTTTAACCGGATATTTTTGAATAACAGAGAATTCCGGTTCTGATAAAAATTCTAATTTATAACCGAAAAAGCTTTCTTTGTTTTAAAATTAAGAATCGTGCTTTTGAGAATCTGAAACAAACAAGTAATCAGAGCGCCGTCCGTAGCTTATGATAGAAGAAAGATTACGTTTTTTATCCTGATTTAGGGATAAGGTTTTTGTCCTTTTATTGTTCTTCCCTTTTTTTTAAAAAGAGTAAATGCAATTATTTTGACAAATTTAACTTACAGAGATATTACCGATTAAGAACGATTGAATACCCGAACAAAATTTGCCAGGATTTATTATAAGCTTCTGTCGATTTATCATTAATAGAATCTTCAAAATAAAAAGAATTATTCAAATCATCGAAGTATTTTGTATCAATAAATCCTAAATTATATCGGATTTCAATCGAAACGAGACCAAGCTTTAAAAGATATTGCGCTCCTGCTCCGAAAATAAGACCAAAATCATAGAGTTCGGCTTCATGGATGGGATAAGTTTCTCCCTTGTATTGGGAAACGGAATTGATTAATACCGCTAAATCAGATCCGAGCAGAGCAAACATAGATAGTTTTTCAAAGGGTAAAGTAAAAAACGCATCGGAATAAAATTTACATAAAACGGCAAGTTTGAAATAATTAAATTTTTTGCTATAAAGTTCCGAATTTATCAGACTATCCTTGTAGTTATAATAATTTCTCCTATAGTCAAATCCATTTTCGGCATACATGAATTCCGGCTCAACGGAAATATATTTATTTAATCTAAACAGAAGGGAAGTGCTAAGGGCTAAGCCGCCTTTCCACTCGTAATCGTTGATGTTATTTTTTTGATTGAAATCGTATCCAACCAGATCGCCACGGATTTTTGACTGGACAAATCCGGTTTTAAAAGTGATCAATTGTTGTCCGTAAGTTTGTAAAGGCAAAATTATAAACATCAGTAATATAAAGGGGAAAAATCGTTTCATGTTAAAACCCTTTCAAAAAATTAGTTATATGTAAGGTATCTGTCCCATCCCCGGCTTCATTCTTTCTTTAAGCTTCTTTCAAGTCCTGATAAATTGTCTGCCGCGGAGCTTAGGCTATATGGGGCTACCCAGTTCATGTAAATATTTCCGGCAAAAATGAGAACTCCGCCGACTATTGCCGAACCCACCGCTACGGGTGGCGCGGGCATTATCATCGCTGTCAAAAAAAGGCTTATACCGGTGAATGTCAGTGTGAGCCCGGTACGCCAGTTTCTTTTATAGTTTATCAGGCTTTTACTGAAACCGTTAAAGTATTCTTTTTGCCATTTATCCGTTAAATTATCGGAAAACCGTTTGGTGACTTCTCCGGCACTTCCGATATTATTTACCGAAATATATTTAAAAACCAGAGAAGCCAAACCAAAGCTGCCCCCAATGACCAAACCTCTTGTGAAAGTGTTGGATTCGGAATTTTGACTAAAACCATAGAGCATTGCAGTCGATCCGATCAGATTTAGGCTTTGACTAATTAAACCGTAGGTTCTGGCTTTTTTTAATCTTCTTGAGGCTTCAAAAAATTCAAATGATTTGCTTTCGGGTAATTTAGCGCTTAGCGAATAAAGACCGGAACCCGCCCGTCCGAGGGTATTCAGAGCATGAAATTCCATTGAATATACCGTAAAATCCAAAATGTTTACAAACCTTGTTCTGTTTGTCATATCAACCAAAGGTTCATTCTCGTCCACATTTTTTGTGGAAATATCATTATAAGACTTCAGCGTCCGGATGATTCCGATTAAATTTGCGCCGTACTTAAGATAGAAACTTATGCGCAGGTTAGAGCTTACCTGTTTAAAATCTGTCAGACAGTCTTTGGTGAATATCTTCCCTGCTGGCGAAGTGTCCTGAAAAAGCGCCGAAGACGGATTGCCTAAAGAGAGTGCGGCTTTAGTGGTACCCTTTGCCCACTGTTGGTTTGTGTTATCCGTTTTACCGTGAAATTCGGGCAAGGAGAATGCGACTGATTTTGCGGGTTGGATTTTTTCTGTGAGAACGCCTGAGTTAAAGGGTTTTTGCGCAACCTTTACCGATGATTGGGCAAGAATGATGAAGGGAAGAGTCATTAATATTAACAAAGCTTTCATAACCGCTCCTTTCTACAAATTTGAACTTGTCATATCTATTTCATTAGAATCATTTTCTTTGTTTGCGTTGAGAATTGACGAGTGTTGCCGCCGCGGTCAAATATTTTGAGGCGGTAATAGTAAACGCCCGAGGGCATCGCCTTGCCGTCAAAAATAATATGATGCAAACCGGCTGACAGCTTTTATTCCAACAGGGTAACGACCTTTTGACCTAAGATGTTGAATACTTCGATTGTCGCATAAGCGGCACG
>JAJRSN010000170.1 GCA_024278715.1 Calditrichota bacterium | reverse complement strand
AGCGCGCGAAAAAACAGACCGCCAAATTACGATAACCCGAGCTCCGATATTTAATACCGGTGTTGGACTCGACGGGGAATTTTTTTCGGACTCCTCGTGCTGTTTTTTAGTTTTTTTGCTGACTGACAGGCATCGAGAATAGCATAACATCTTAGACAGTTTTAAGGATACGTAACTTAAATATAGAATTTAAAAAATTGATTTTGTTAAAATAATAGTTTTTTTATTTTTAAAATTACTTACCTCCTGTCAATATTGTCAGTAATGTTGCGCAAACTCTTAACCGACATAGTCCACATTCCGGCTTTGCTGAGCAAATAAGCTTATAAAAGTAATAATAAAAATACTAAGAAATAAAAAGTCTTTCGGAATTTCATAACAAACTTATCCAAATTTATTATTTTTTATGCACCATAATTTTCCTTTTATGATACCATGAGCCCAGGCTTATTAAATAATTATCAATATTGTCATGCGCTAACCAACCACTCGGAAGTTTGTGTTCATGTCTTGAAGCAAAATATGAACGAGAACCAGAATAAAATTGGTTACCATCTCTTTTAACACTTGCTCCATCCCTATATTCCGTTAAGCCTAGCCCATCAAATAGATAAAGGAGGTCTCCGCCGTTGTTATAATAACCTTTCAAATCATTCCAATCCGCTACTCTGTAATTTAGCCCAAATATGCTATCACAAATTGCATCCCAATCCGAGTCATAAGCAAAAATAGAATCCGTAATTCCGAAATCTTCGAACAAGATACCGCCTTTACTTTCATTCCCCCAGTTCACAGTCAAACCCAAGTTCCCGGTCAAAAACGTTACCGTAATGGTCACGTTGACGGTCTTGCCGGCTTTGACCTGTCCGGTGCCGCTGCCGGTGGCAATCAGAGTAGTGTCTTCATACACCCACACCTCTATTTGGTAGGTGCCGACCTTTAAACCGGTAAACGTGCCGCTGGCGCTTTCGCCGTCAATCGTCAGGTCCATGCTGTCGGCAAAGGTGTTACGGGTAATCCTGACATGAACCCGCGTTACGTTGTAACCGTTGGCTGTGGCTGGTTTTAACAACATATTAACCGTTAGATCCGCAACTTCCTCCGGCTCGGTGGGCGGTGATTTCTTTGAGCAGTTAATTATTAATAATACAAAACTTAAAAAGATTATTAGGATAATTCTCTTTGTCATTTTAGTCCCCCCTAACTCCGATTAATATGAGCAATTCTAAAACTTAAAAATAAAGAATTGGTTTAGTTGAATTGATTCTTTACTTGCTACAAAAAATCAAAGCTCTTCCAATTTAAAATCATCAATATTATAAGTTACTATTCCCGCACCGATTCCGTCATAATTACCTATCGCAAAATATTTACCGGATGAAGAAGGGGTATCGAATGAAAAGGTTAAATTTTCTACTCGTGTGCCGTCATTCAGAAAATCAATAGTCAATTCTAATTCATTGGCAGTAACAACGCCTTCTATTTTTGAATAAGTATTTGCTTGTGCCACATTTGAGGAATTCATCATTTGTGAAGTAAATTCGGAATTACTGTCTCTGAAAAGTCGTACATTATGAGGAGCTCGCGCCGGGTCATTACTCAGTGCGATTGTTATGCCTAATACATCAACATCCGCCATCGGATGTACCGGATCCGAGAGATTGGCACCAATAAGTATTTGTATGTAATTACTATTTGAACTTGAACTTTTTACATAAAACGAAAATTTATAGGTTTTCATTATGTCAAAAATAAAAGATCGATAGACTAAACTATTAGGTTGTCCCAGGTTAATACTTTTCAACTCCAGAGTATTACTCGAAATACAGGCGAAATCAGGATTTGCTTCCAACCATCCGTTACCAACTTCCGAATTATCCGTACGATTAAAATCATCAAAAATAATTACATTTTTTTCCCCCCAGTTTACCGTTACACCCAGGTTCCCGGTTAAAAACGTTACCGTAATGGTCACGTTGATGGTCTTACCGGCTTTGACCTGTCCGGTGCCGCTGCCGGTGGCAATCAGAGTTGTGTCTTCATACACCCACACCTCTATTTGGTAGGTGCCGACCTTTAAATCGGTAAACGTGCCGCTGGCGCTTTCGCCGTCAATCGTCAGGTCCATGCTGTCGGCAAAGGTGTTCCGGGTAATCCTGACATGAACCCGCGTTACGTTGTAGCCGTTGGCTGTGGCTGGTTTTAACAACATATTAATAGATAAATCAGCAGCTTCCTGCGGTTCGGTCGGCGATGACATTTGTGAGCAGCTAATTAATAAGCCTAAACTTATAAGGCTAAAAAGAATGATTAATCGTTTCATTTTTATCCTCCGTAAAGATTTTTAAAACCTTTAATATTCTTATATTCAACTATTGTACCAAGGAGCTTTAAGGGCTTGTTCTTTTAAGGATTACGTGTAATTGTGCAGTTTGATTCGGATATTTTTTCGTTTCACCTCTGCAACAATTGTCGAATTTTCGCGTTGCATTTTTGCAACGAAGGCGGATCGAAAGAAACAATCTCATTAAAAAATGGTTCATTATTCTGTTTTTAATCAATGAAATTTGAGATGGTTAGGCAAAGCTAAATCGGCTTGTCCGCACATTGCACTTCTTTATCACGACGCCTTGAAATTAATTTTAAAGTTGTCTATTTTTGTAAAAGATCCTGTTTAATACAGGGAAATTCCTTAAATGCAAAAACCTTTAAAAAAAATTTACTTTACCCTTTTCATATTCAGCCTTACGGTTACCGCGGTGGGCGGCTGGTATCTGCGCCAAACGCTAACGCCTTACCAGCTCTCTCCGCTTCGGAGATACAAATTCATCCGCGAGCCAAACACCCGCATCTTTTTCCACGACCTGAATAACGACGGCTTTAAAGAGCGCATCTACACCGGAAATAACAAACAAAACGACGAATACCATATTAATGTTTACGATGACCACAATTCGGGACTGATCGATCAGTTCAATTTTAAGGCGCCACTCGTTCAGTATTACTTCGGCTATCAGGATATTAACGGCGACGGCTGGAAAGAAATTTTCGCCTTTTCCCATGATAACGACTACCTTTACCTGTCAATCATCGATGTGATTAAAACCGAGTTTCTGGTTAAAGAACAGCCGGTTGTCGCCGCTTCTGCCAACCGCGTACGTAAATTCTGGGACATCGGCAGAATATTTATCCGCTGGGCAGATATGAACAAAGACGGACAGACCGATCTGCTCTTTTCATTGTACACCGGATACGCCCGCGAACCGCGCTGTGTCGGTGTGTACGACCTTCGTCGTTTTAAAATCACCCGCCGCTTTGATCACAACATGGGCGTGGCTCAGTGCGAAGTGCTCGATCTGAACGGCGACGGATTTCCGGAAGTGGCTTTAAAAAGCGTCGCCACCAAAAACACGCCCGCCGACGCCTATCTCTCCGACCAGTTCTCATGGTTTGTACTGCTTGATCACAACTTAAAACCTATTGTAGAGCCTAAAAAGATCGGTCAGGCGTTTAGCTCAATCATTCCCTTTCCTTACTCCTCGAATGGGCAAAATTACTTTCTCTTCTTTATGAGCAAACGGCGATCTTCCTCCTTATGGCTGGTAGATGCCAGGGGCAGAGAAATCCTGCGCAACGATAATTTACCGATCATCCGTTCCTTACTGATCAACAATTACAGCCAGCCTCCGCAAATTGTTTGCGGAACGACGGGGCAGAACATTCTGTTACTGAACGAAAAACTCCAGCCTGTCAAAAGTATTCCGTTTCCCTTTAAGAATTCGTTTGTGCTTTTGGGACTGGAAGATATCTTCAATAATAAAAAACCCGTTTTTCTGGCGCTTTCCTATTCCGACGTGATCCTTTTGAACAACAATCTGCAATTGATGGCGCGCTATTCATTTAATGAGCCCGTCAATTATTTGGACTGGAGCTTTAACAAACGTGAGGGCGATGTCCTGCCGCATCTGGCGCTGGGTTTTTTGCGCAATTCGTTTGAACTGCGCATCGCCCCAAATCCCGCCTATTCTTTCCTTGCTTATCTTTATTTTTTAATTTTTCTGGGCGTTTTTCTGGCTTCCACCGGCGCCCATTGGGGAATCAACAAAATCCGTCAGTACGTTTCGTATTTACTTTTCTCCATGCGGCACTCCAAAAACGCCATCATCCTGCTCAATCACCGCGGGCGGATTATTTCACTCAATCAAAAAGTCAATAAATTTTTAAAACTGCGGCAACCGTTGCAACGCGGACAGCATTTTCGTGAAGGTTTAAAACAGCACCCCGATCTGCTGCGGGCTATCGAAAAATGCGTGCAACACCATGAGCAGGTGCAAACCCGCTTTGATTTTGAAGACGCCGCCGGATACTTTGTCGGCGAAATTACCGTCACTCCCTTTTTCAGCTATTTTGGATTTATCAACGCCTACTTAATTGAAATAATGGACAGCACCGAGCAGGTCATGCTGGAGCGTCAGCTTAACTGGCAGCGTAACGTGCGTAAAATGGTACACGACATCAAAACACCCCTCGGCGGAGTGCAACTCAAACTGCAAACCCTCTACCTTAAACTAAGCAGCGAACACCCGGACCTTAAGCCCGAACTTTACGAAGAACTGGAAGAAGCCTATTCCGAACTGCGGCGCATCCGCAACATCAGCAAAGATTTTCTCAAATTCAGCGACCTGGAACAACTCAATATCTGCGCAATCAATCTGCAGAATCTTTTGCGTCAATGTCTGGAACCGTTTTCCATGTACACCAACGACTTCCTGCGCATCCGCTACGCTTTTGATCCGCACCTGCCGCAAACCGTGTACTGGGACGAACGTCAAATCGAACTCTTGCTGCACATCATCATCGAAAACAGTCTCGACGCCCTGAAAGGATCGGGCGAAATCAACATCGAGGTAAAACCTTCGGCAAAATTTAAAGCCGTCCGTGAACCATGGATCGAAATTCGCGTGCAGGACAACGGTCCCGGCATCCCGGAAAAATATCTTTCCAAAATTTTTGAGCCCCATTTCAGCACCAAAAAAGAAGGCAGCGGTATGGGTCTGGCATTTGCCAAACACATCGTCCGGCAGCACGGAGGACAGATTGACTTTTATTCTGAAATAAATTCCGGTACGGTTTTTGTTTTGTCTTTACCTTCAGTCGTAACCGTTTCGTGATTTAGGAGCTAATTATGTACCATATTCTTGCCATCGATGACGATCCGCACTTTT
>JAJRSN010000169.1 GCA_024278715.1 Calditrichota bacterium | reverse complement strand
TCAAGGCTTTGCTTTTTAAGAGCGGAATCGGAGGTTTGGGCGCGAATGCGTTCCAAAACCGGAAGAACAACATCGCCCTGTTCCAGGGTGATTTGTGAAGCGATTTTTACCACAGCAGCAGCCGCTTCCCTTTTTAGCCCGTGATCGTCCAGAAAGCGCGAACAAATTTCAAAGGCTTCCATTGAAGGAATTTGACTCAAAGCGGAAAGCACAGCCTTCTTTTCGTCGTTTGTTCCGGAATATTTCAAAGCCGATTGAAAACGCTTCAGACGATCGGAAGAACTGAAAGAGGCATCAATCGATGTTAGTCTCAAATATCCGCGCAAAGCCAGTACCCGCAGCCGCGTCGATTCGGTTGTCTTAATGATTTCTTCGAGCAGAGAGAGCGGTCGGGCGTCGCGCCATTCTCCCAATCCGCGAATCGCTGCGGCTTTGATGTCTTCGTTTTTTTGTTTTAATGCCCGCGTGAGTAGCGGAAGAAGTTTGGAATGCCCAAGTTTACCCAATAGTTCAAGATAAATCTCTCTCGATTGATCCGAAGCGATTTTTGAGTTTTGATCGGCGATCATCCCGGCAAGGCGATCTTTTTGTTGCGAACGTTGAAAAAGCACGGCTATTGTTTTGCTCAATTCAAGCGCTTCTGTTTGAGAAATGGGCTTTGAAAATTGTTCGATCAAAACGGTCAATTGTCGGTCTTTTCCTATTACTTTTAAGGCGCGAATGACAGCCTTGCGCGCCGACGGATCGGAATCGGATAATTGTTCGAGTACAACGGGCGCCGCTTTTGTAATCTGACGCTTTTGCACTGCTTTAATGAGCTCTGCTTTTTGCTTTGAATTTGCTGACGGAATCAAGGCAATGATCTTTTGATTGATCGATTCTCCCTTGAGCCTGGCTAAGCTTTCGCGCGCCAAAAGTCTTTCTTCGCCGGAATGTTCGGCGGCGAATTTACTTAAAAGGTTGACCAACTCTTCGCCCCGCTGATAACGCAGTCCTTTTAAAGCCGCCTTCCGAATTTCCGCGTTATTGCTTTGAAGAGATTGAACCAGCATTTGCTTGATCAGCGGCTGACCGCGTTCTCCCAAAACTGTGATGAGCTGAATCCGATTTCGTGCGGGAAGATTCGGCAGCGCATTCAGAAGCGGACTTACATCCGTTCCTTGGGGCAGCTCCTGTAACAATTGAATGCCCACCGCGCTTTGCTTGGGATCGTCCGAGCGTACGGCGTTCAGCAAAAAAGAAAAAGCCGTTTCCGGTTCGGTTCTCAATATTCCGCGTAAAGCGGCAAACTGAAAGTTCGGCTGCGATTCACCTGATTGAACAAAATGAAAAATTTCCGCTGCTTCGGAGAGTCGATTGTCGTTAATCAGGTTGTCGGCAATCCGCAGTAAAGCGACGTACGATTCCGCGTTGAGAGGATGCGCTTTATCGCGGGCTATTTTTTTGATTGCCTCAACTGTTTTATCGGAATTGAAATAGCTCAACGCGTTCAATGCGGCGCTCGAAATTTGCAAATCTCTGTCTTTAAGAAGCTTGCGCAGCAGGTTCTCCGAATCAATATCTTTGCGGTGACCCAGTGCTGTGATAACGGAAATCCGGATTTTGGAGTCGATTCTTTTTACAGCTTCACGCAGCAGTTTATCCGTTTTTTTGCCGGGAATGCGTTCCAGCGTGTAAACCGACATGGCTGCTGTGGAGGTATCGTACAACATTTTTTCAAGGACGGGAAGCGACTGTTCGCCGCCGAAAGTGCTAAGTTCTTCGCAAAGAAATTGCTTTGCCGCCGGTGTTGCCTGTTTTGAACTTAATACGCGAAGGACTTCTTTTTCTAACTTTTTTGTCGGCTCCGGGTTCTGCCGGATCAATCGCACAAGATTACTGAAATCGGCGAGATGTGCGCGGCTTTGCCCGTATTCGTAATTTTGAACGGAGTCTAACAACGTCGCGATTTCTATGGTTGAAATCGCTTTTTCAAGATTAAAAGGTACGGGCGTGGCGTCTGCTTTTAAATCGCCGAGGGCAAACTGAATGCCCGCTAAATAATGCGCCAGAATTTCGGGGTTCCAAAAAATGTGCGGATTGTGACCCAAAGAGCAGTAAAAAACCCGTCCTTTGCCAAAAACGCGAATCCAGCTTACGGGAATATCGCGGTCTGTAATGCGCACTCCTTTGGCGCTTCGGTTGCGGGTATCGTTCATGTCTAACGCCAGTAACACGCGGCAGTTTTCGCGCAAACGGATGGGACGAATGCGGTAAATTTCATCGCTTATATCGAAATCCCGTCCGTTGAACATTGCGGTCAGCGGGTTGTTCTTATCCTCGATTTTAATCCGCCAGGTTCCGTCGGCTGTCCATGGGTGTTGATCGAATTGACCGCCCAGAATTTCGGCGCCTTCCTGCCAGGTGTAAAAATTATCGGTGGCTGCGTGCACCCCGATCAATCCGCCGCCGTTGCGCACGAACTCAAGCAACGCTTTGCGGTTAAGTGGGTTTTCAAATTTCAATCGCGTGGTGTTGTTTAAAATAATGGCGTCAAATTCCGCCAGACGTTCCGGAGTAAAAATGTTCATGTCCGTGCTTTGCTCAACTTCAAAGGCGGCGGTCTTTTTGCCCATCAGTTCAAACGTTTTTGCCGCATAAGGAACGGAAGCGTGCCGGTATCCTTTGCTTAGAGAAAAGATCAATATCTTGTGCGGTTTTTCGACTTTTACGAACGGCGTTATCGGAATCGCCGCTTCAATTTTTTGGATTTCCTGCGGCGAAGGTTGAGCGAAAATAAAACAGAACGAAAATAAAAGGACGGCAATGACCGCCGGAAGATGTGCGGATTTTGGGTTCATAGCTTCCTCGCTTTTGGATTTGCTTTTTGTGAATAAAACCGATTTGCTGATTGTCGCGCACGGACAAGCCGTTTACGATCCGCCTCGCGGACGGCAACATCCCGAGTTTCGTCAAAATTTAAATCACCCGAAACCGTTTGCCCTAAGTCAGGCGTACTTTGTGCATTTTTATCGGAGGGGGGAGCAGCGGAAAAGAGCCGCGTCGCCGAACGGAGGGCAGAACCCGTTACTGATAATAGAATGTTTTTTTTCTGAAAAATCATTTGTCGCATTCAACGCCCTTTGAGTTAACCGATCGGAAGTGCCGGGTGTTATAGATATTCCTTTGATCACATTAATATGATAAAAAGATAAGGAATCGTTTCATATAATGCCATATTTTGAAAATAGAAATTCTGGATAGAGGAAAGATTTTTTTTAAACAAAACTAATTTGCAGTACGATTCATCAATGTTGCTCTTGACATTTTGACGAAAAATAAGTATTTAATAATTATCATGGGGGAGAGTCAAACTATGAATACATTGATTCGGGTATTTTTTGTTAGACAGGGGGGATTATGAAAGAATCGAATGATTTGTCACAACATATCCGACGCCTCAATGAAATAGTGGAACGTCTGGAAAAACGTGTTCAGCATATTGAATCTTATCTGAAATTAAAGGGCGGGGAATTCAGGTTAGGATCGTCCGAAGCGGCAAAACTTACTTCGCGGAAAACGGCTGTTCCGCAAGCGGTTGAAGAAGAAAAAGAAAATCTGGAATTCCAAATCGGTCAGTTTTGGCTGGGCAGAATCGGCGTTTTTACCCTGACTCTCGGATTGATGTTTCTTTACACGCTGATTTCCCACGCCGGACATCCTTTTACCGCAACGGCTTTGGGATACTTTTTCGTCATAATTTTAGGCATTCTGGCTCATTATCTGAAAAAAGATTATGTGTTTTTCCCTCTTCATCTTATCGGCGGGGCGATGGCTCTGACCATTTTTGTCACTTTAAAACTTCACTATTTAACAGACGTTCCCGTTTTAAAGAATGAAATTCTTACCTTAATTCTGATCTATCTGTTTATTGCTGCCAACCTGGTAATTTCCGTCAGGCTTTCTTCGATTCCTCTGATAATGTTAAATATTGTCATGGGAATTATTACGGCTTTTATCGCCAATCATTCGGTTCTCATCTTTGCGGTTCTGTTATCGACGGCAATTTTTTCCGTGTACTTGCGGGTAAAACTCCGATCGAAGACGGGCTTTCTTTTTCTTATGCTGCTGACCTATTTCAGCCATTTGTTATGGTTAATAAATTGTCCGATGGTTACAGGTGAACTTAAACTTGTCCTGACTAATCCGGAAAATCTTTACTTTTTGGTCGGATATCTTTTCGCCTTTGCTTTGGGAAATATCCTGCGACCGGATAAGGACGCCGAAGATCATCTTACGATCCTGAGCAGTTTTGTAAACAGTGGCGTGGGATTTGTTTTATTGTCTGTGATTACCTTTTTTCACCAGGCGGAAAATCTGGTTTTATTTCATCTGCTTATTTCCATGGCTTTTTTGGGATTGGCTTCAGTTTTTTGGATTACCGAAAAAAGCAGATACTCGACGTTTTTTTATTCAATCGCTGCTTATCTGGCGCTTACCATAACGATTGTGGCTCATTTTAAGATTCCAAACGCTTTTATCTGGTTGAGCTGGCAAAGTTTATTGGTGGTGACCACGGCTTTATGGTTTCGTTCTAAGATTATTGTTTTGGCAAATTTTTTCATTTTTTTGATAATTTTACTGGCGTTCCTGATATTAGCCGGCGAGATCAGTATGGTGAGCATAAGTTTCGGTTTGGTTGCCATTCTTAGCGCCAGAGTCATGAACTGGCAAAAACAGCGGCTGATGCTCAGAACTGAATTTATGAGAAACGCCTATCTTGTTGTTGCCTTCTTTGTATTCCCCTGGACCTTGTATCATTCGGTTCCTCAGGGCTATGTTGCTATTTCGTGGATTGTGCTCGCTTTGGGTTATTATTCGCTTAGCGTCATTCTTAAAATTCCCAAGTATCGCTGGATGGCTCTTTCAACTTTACTGCTTACGGCTTTATATGTTATCCTTCTCGGAATTTTTAGGTTGACGCCGGAATACCGCGTACTCTCGCTTTTAGGTTTGGGACTTGTGTTGCTGGTTATTTCGCTTTTATACACCCGCTTTCGTGCCAAATCTTCGAAGGAAGAATAAAAAGCAGCGCCATAGTGGGCGGCGGATGTTTGCCTTGATTCGAATGAGCATCCCTAAGCGGAGATTGAAAATAGAAATTATTGATTCATTTGTCTTCGCCCGGATTACAGCTTCCATGGGCTGCGCATGGGTCTGCTCAAATAGCGGTCGGCGTCCGGGTCGTTGACAAATTTTTCCCGCTTGACGTCCC
>JAJRSN010000168.1 GCA_024278715.1 Calditrichota bacterium | reverse complement strand
TTTTATATTTTTTCAATAAAAGAAAGGAATAAAAAGAGAATCTATAATTATGAGGTTATCGAAGAAATAAAGAACGAAATTTCAAAATTAGAAACATAATCTAATTTATAAAGAGTACGTTGGTTCAAATAAAAATTTATGACGTATTGGGTAACGAACTATTCACTCTTTTAACGAGTTTAAATCTGCCAGAAAACACAAAGTCTATTTTAATGCGAATAATCTGTCATCAAGTATTTATTATTATGAAATTCTGACGTCTGAGTTTAAGTCTGTTAAAAAAATGTTACTGGTCAAATAATAGATAGGTAATCGGACATTAATTATCCGCCGCGGGTAAAGCGGGTATTTTCTTGTGAACGGGAATAGTCGCATTTTGATCGATGACGCGCACATACATCTTTTTGCATATCTATCGATTAATTATTTATATTTGTGCTTTATGGTATAGAATAAATAAGAACATCCCGGTTTCTCACAAGTAAACTAAAATGAAAATGTGTCATATTTTTTTATGTAAAAAAATATCAAGGTCGGTACTCCAGAGTTAACGGTAATGGAGATCGTTTTTTTGATACAACGAAATGAAGAATCTTCCAAAGTTAAATTGATTTTTTATTCTTTTTCGGATTCCTCGTGCTATTTATTAGTTATTTTGCTAACCGTGAGGTTTAGGGGTTAGCCGCTCTCGGCAATAAATATGTAAATCACATATAAAGTAAAATTATTATGCATGAATGGATAAAATCAAAATATAATTTGAATGATCCCAATGTTTTATCGGCAATTGACGATTTACCGTTATGGTCGGCTCCATTCGGTTTAAAACTTTTGGATGTTGTTGAACTTAAACAAAATATAAATGTCCTGGATATTGGAAGCGGAACAGGATTTCCCATAATTGAATTATCTCAACGATTAGGAAATACATGTAAAGTTTACGGAATTGATCCTTGGGAGGCAGCGGTTGATCGTATAAAATTTAAAATGAAAATTTGGGATATTAAGAATTTAAAGATAATAAACGGCAACGTTGAATCATTACCTTTTGAAGATAAACACTTTGATTTAATAATATCTAATAACGGAATAAATAATGTAGAGGACGATAAGAAGGCTTTGGAAGAAATCAGCAGAGTCTCTAAAAGCGGCGCGCAGTTCGTTGTCACGATGAATCTACCCGAAACAATGATCGAGTTTTATGATATTTTCAGAAGCGTATTAAAAGAAAATAATAAGACTATGGAATTAAGAAAATTAGAAGATCATATTTTTTCAAAAAGAAAACCATTGTCTTATACAACAGAGTTATTGGTAAAATCCGGTTTTAAAATTCAAGGTATCCATAAAGATTCTTTCAATTTACGATTTACCGATGCCAGTTCGATGTTAAATCATTTTTTCATAAAGCTGTCATTTTTAGAAAGCTGGAAGATTATACTTAATGCTCAGGATGTAAAACGGATATTCAAAAGGATAGAGAACAAACTTAACATGGTTTCGCAACAAAACGGTGAATTAAAACTTACGATTCCCTGGGTTTGTATGGATTGCCGTAAATTATAGCGCTGTAATTACCGTCTCCGCTTTTGGGCTTTTATTTCCAAACGCTTTCTCGTATTTTCCTCAATTATTGAAAGGTCTGCTCAAAAAGCCTTAAGTAAAATCCCGGAAAAAGATCAAAATCGAATTATTGAATCCATACACAATCTTTCTGACAATCCAAGACCTTCCGATGCTAAAAAATTAACAGGGAGATTTGCCTGAAAGATTAGGATAGGAAATTATAGGGTCATATACGAAATAGAAGATGATAGATTAATTATAATTATCATAAGTATAGTACATCGAAAAAACATTTACAAATAATTGAGTGGTAACAAAATAAGGTATTAAACCTCACGCGCACAAAAACAGACCGCCAAATTCCGATAATACAAACTCCGATATTTAACACCTGTTTCGGATTAATCCAGTTGCTTAATATTTCTATTTGATTAATGAATAAACGGTTTCAAAATATCATCTTAAAATGCGTTAATTTCTTAATTTACCTGATTTTTTGACAAACAGCCAAATCTCAAAATAGACCCTCCCCCGCTTTCTTCCTTTTATTTCCTACCGATTTCTAAAATTCCCCTAAAAAAATCTCTCCGCCCTCCTTGCGCGAAAGGACGCCGGAACCAAACCAGTAAAATAATGCTAAAACGGATTAAGCAATGCATAGGCAAAGCGAGTATTTTTTGTGAGCTGCAATAGTTGCTTTTTGACCGATGACGCGCATAGATAATTTTTTACATCAATGTAAATTCCACGTTATCATTGGTATTGTTTGACGTAAAAACACTTTGTGACCTCCTGCTTTATGAGTTACTTAAACTGAAGATGCGTTATAATTTTCTTAAGGACGGGAATAATGTCAAACGCATTAACTCGGAGAGCATACGCAATCCGTCAGATGCAGTTAAGACGCCCATTCGCAAACCATGAAAGTCAACAGGAGGTATATTATGGAAGGCAAAATTCTAATCGTTGGAGAATACGGCTGAGTTGGCAGAATCATTTCCGCTGCGCTTGGCGATCGATTTTCCTGGCAAGTGATTGTAGCGGGCAGAAACTTTCAAAAGGCTCAAAACTTCGCTTCGGAACGCAATAATAAGCTGTCGCCGGCAAAACCGGATATTTCCGATATGGATGAGGTCGGCTCGATTCTTGATGATAATATCGCCGTGGTCGTGATGTGCGTTGATAACCCGGACACCGGATTTCTCGAACAATGCATCGAAAGAGGAATCCACTACATTGACATTTCGGCGACCTACGAAATTCTATCCCGGATTGAAACGTTTAGCGACAAAGCCAAAGAGCGCGGCTCCACAATTCTACTGAGCGTGGGCTTGACGCCGGGCTTGACCAACCTTCTTGTTAGCCATTGTACAATGGCGCTTGATGTGGTCAATAATATCGATATTTTCCTCCTGCTGGTCTAGGGTGAAGTTCACGGCGAGTCTTCCAATCAATGGGTGCTTGACAATTTTATTACGGATTATAGTTATGCCTACTCGACAAGATCAAAGATTAAAGTAAAGGGTTGGCGGGAAGCCGTGACCACAATCTACCGTGCTAAGAGAGCTGAAGAGATCCGCTTACACGCTTACACCCATAACGCTTAACGAATACGTAACAAAGTTGACTGAAAATATCATAAATCCGTGATGTCTGTACGGATCCGGCTTAGAGTTTTTGAGTTCATTCTCTGTTAAGAATTTAATTTCTTTCACGGAGATTTCGGGTTGATTCTCCGCTTTGAAGATATTAATTTTGTTTTATTGTTTAATTGCAGAAAGGAAAATATTTTTTCAGTGCCCATACTCCTTGCTCAACAGCAACGGACGACGCTTCTTTTGAGACCACGAAACGGAAAATCCTATTGAGTAAAACGGCTCTTTTCGGATTTATTGCGCTGTTTTGCTAAACGCGAGGCTTGTCAGATCTGAGGTAAAATTATCATAAACAATAAAGTAAAGGACGTTATCTAAAAATGGAACTTGGAGAATTAGAACCCATTTGTTTAAATTGCAGCTATTTTTTCCCGACAAGTATGGATGAAGCGACGGATTACGGTATATGTTTGTATGATGATGCATTTGAGCCGTATATTGAGGAATTGCTTGAAAACTATAATTATGATTCGTGTAAAGAATTAATCGAAGAAAAAAAAATCCATGAGGGAACCGAAGCATGTGAGCATTTCGAAGAACCTATAGTAGTTGAAATTGATGATAACACTCACCTCGGAAGAGCATTAAAAGACTTTAAAAATTCCGGGAGAATAGACAGCGATGAACTCGAAAGAGCCAGATTATTGGATGAACTGGAAAGGATTGATCTGAAAACCATTCCGATAGAGAATAATCTGGCTGACTTAAATAACCCCGACAAGAACAAACGGCTTCAGGCTGTATCAACTCTCGGAATGCTGGCTAACTTAGGGAATAAAAACGCGGCTGATGAATTAACGGAATATTTTAAAAAGTTATCTCCCCCAAACACAATAGATGAAGTACACACAAAGTTAGAAGCTTTCCAACATATTAAGCGCATGGGAAATGAGGCGGCTATCATTCCCCTCTTAATTAATGACCTGAGCCGCATACAATCAAACAATACTACAAGAAAATGGATTTCCGAAATCTTACAATATTTTGAACACTGTCCGATAGATATGATTCGCGATCCGTTGGAAAAGTTATTAAAAGAGAAAAAGTTTTCACATAAAATGAAAAACAGAATTAAAGATACAATAATTGCCTCTGCAGTAAATTCCATTTGACTTAATTTATTGGCTATAACGGAATTGATGTGAGTAAAAATTTAGAAAACGTTATTTATTATTTTGGAAAAAATGGATGAAACAAATTCTACCATTATTAAGATTATTGATTCCACAAAAAAGATCGGCATCTAAGATTTGCCAATAAAATTTCGTCTTCTTTTTACGTTTAATAAAAATCGTTATCAACTAAAATATTTAACAGAGTTTTTATGTTTTAATTGAGACCATATCAAGATATTAAGTTTAAATTAGATACGGAAAGAAAATGCTATTATTATCTTCTCATCTTCATCATTACAATTGTATCTATTTCTATTGACTTTTACCGGTGAATTATTTTTATTATTAAAGATGTTAAAAATAAAGGATGATTCTTATATGATTAGTGAAGAATTTCTAAATTATTTAAAAAAAGCGGTTGAAATCGCAAAAAGTAACGGTTTTGATATGATTGAAATAATACACGAAGATGAAGACGTGGAGGTATTTTTAGTTAAAAATGATGCTGGAATAGGCAGTCTGAGAAATGATCTTAAGGATGATTTATGGAAATTAAGAAAAAAGGATATCAAAGTTTTAAAAACAAAGCTTGGTGTCAAAAGTGTTTCTTTAAAGGATTATACCCATTTTTTAGAGAATGCGAGGAAACTATCAATTAAATTTTTTTAATATCTAATTAATCGGAACTTATTAATTGCGCACCGCTAATCGGCACTATTTCGGGAACGGTAATGAATCCATTTTTCCGCATTTTATTAATTATCCTGCCGCTCATGTTTATGGTTTTCGCTAAAAAAATTGAAACAATTTTCAACTCGTTTTTTCTTAAAAACTTATCTTTTTTCAGAGATTTCAAATTTATTCGGATCTTTGTTGATGTTAGCCTTAATGAAATTGTTCAATTGCGTAAAATAAAACGGCTATTTGATTTTTCTGATTTTCCGTCCTATTTTTAATTTATTTTGCTAACCGTGATATTAAGAAGGTCAGGCGATATTGTTATTTAAGGAAACGGCAAAATGAATAGGTTTAATCCGATCTGTAAAATTGAGTCCGAACTTCGGAAAGGTATGCGGCTCACTAAATGCCGTAAGTGCGGTTGCATGAAAGAGAGTCTGGAGAACCTGCAAACCTCGTTTTCCGCTCTGACACCCGAAGATTCATCGGACTTGCTCGCAAATATCGGGAATTGGCTAAAGCAGATGGAACCGATCAGGTATTCCTGCCTTGGTTGTGATCACTGCTTTCCGGCAGCGGCGACAAACCTTTTTAATGAAGCCTTTCCTGAAATCAGCGAATCCCAAACACAGAGCTGCGTCTTTAAGATAAGCGAAAACAGATGGCCGCCCGTTGCCGGAGAATATCATGCCTTCTGCGACGGTTCGGCTTGTCCTGTTGCGGTATCAACTCTTGCCAGTACGGAGCTTGCAGAAAGGCTTGCTCTTCTTAGACCAAAAGAACTTTGCATCGTTGGAAAGACCGAAACAGAAAACATCGGCATTGACAAAATAATCAAAAACACTGTTACGAACCCAACGATTAAATATCTCCTGATTACCGGAAAAGATCCTGAAGGACATTTTAGCGGCAGAACGTTACTCTCGCTGCGGACAAACGGCGTTGATGAAAATATGAAAGTAATCGGTTCTCCCGGAAGGCGTCCGATCTTAAAAAACGTAACCCGCAATGAGGTTAAAGTCTTTCGGAAACAGGTTCAGGTTGTGGAAATGATGGGCTGCGAAGATGAGGAGAAGATCGTGGAGAAAATCAGGCAACTCTCCCGGAAGGTTGGTACTTCTTATGCTTCTGAACAATCATGTGGAATAACGAAGACCGTTCAAATCTCAGAAGCGCCAACCATTTGCGCAAAAGAGCCGGCAAAGGTTAAGACGGACAAAGCAGGTTACTTTGTAATCATTCCCCAGTCGGAAAAAAGAATCATTGTGGTGGAACATTATAATTATGACAACACGCTCTTACGAATTATTGAAGGCAAGGAGGCTCGAAGCATTTATTGGACGATCATTGAAAACGGCTGGGTAACTCAATTGAGTCATGCGGCTTACCTTGGCAGAGAGCTGACAAAAGCTGAACTTTCAATTTGTATGGGATTCAAATATGTTCAGGACGGCGCATAAGTTAATAACTAAACGCCTAACGAAATAAACTATTAAACAACAGGTGGTGCACAAACAGACCGCCAAATTTAGATAACGCAAACTCCGATATTTAATACCTGTCTCCTTTCAGCGGCGGTTAATCCTCAATAAAATTTTGGAGATGATGCCGTCTTTAATTAACTTCATTAATAATAGTCAGGTAACAACAGTTTCAGCAATTGACACAAACGGAACTTCCGGAAAATTCCGCGCGCTTAATTGCAAGGAATAAAACCAAACGTCAGTAAGGCGAACCTGAAAATTACGCGACAAACAAATAATTTACGCAAAGATTTTTATTCACGACAAACCGGAGGACCAAAAATGCACGAGAAAAGCATTGAACTGCTCAACAAAGCAATTACAGACGAATTGTCCGCAGTCCATCAGTATATGTACTTTCATTTCCATTGTGACGATCAGGGTTATGATCTTTTAGCGGGCTTGTTCAAAAGAACAGCGATTGAAGAGATGCTGCACGTCGAGCGTTTGGCGGAAAGAATTCTATTTCTGAAGGGTGAAGTGGAAATGGCAGTTACGGACGATGTTCAAAAAATCCACGATGTGAGCGATATGTTGGCTCTGGCGAGAAAGATGGAAGAAGAAAGCGCAAAAAAATACAATCTCTGGGCAAATGAATGTTCCGCCAACGCCGACTCCGTTTCAAAGAAACTTTTTGAAGATCTTGTGGTAGATGAAGAGCGTCATTTTGACCAATACGACACCGAAATGGAAAACATCGTTAAATTCGGCGAGCGCTATTTAGCCCTGCAATCCATTGAACGCAGCAAGAACTTGTCCGCCGGAACAACAGAATAATTTTATCCGACGCTCCGGCGATATGCGCAAAAAAAATAAGCGGCGGATCGACCCCACATGCAGCCGATCCGCCTTTTTTAGCGGCAGGCAGTCCATAATTTGCCAGCCAAAGATGTAATTAATATCTTGGACGATCTCGCCTTATCTTTCCATTTTAACAGCTTTTATCACGCCCACCTGCCTAACTTGAAAGACCGGACAAAGAATTTTTAAGCTGTTGCATACGCGGTTAAAAAAACGTATTTTTGGCGCGTATAGGTTTGAGGAGGTACAAAATGAAAAACAAAAAAACAATAACAGGCATTATCCTGCTCGCGGCGGGAGTAATCGTTTTGGTTCTGTCTCTTGCAGCCGACTGCATAGGATTGGGGAGCTCGCCCGGTTTTGGGTATTGGCAAATAATAGGCGTCGTTGCTGGCGCGGTTGTTACTGTTGCCGGTTTGGTTCTGTTGATTAAAAAATAGTCCGCCTGTTCATATTCCGCACTTTGTTCTGCCGTAACTTTTAGAAACTTCAAAAAGAGACTGTAATAATATTTCCCACTAACTGTTTGAAAAGCAGCCGATACAAAATTTTTGTATCATGTCCGGATTTTGGCTTAAAAATAAAAATCGGCGTTCGCGTAAAAATTATTGTTTTGTTAACCTGTTCTTAAGTTAATTTTTCGGATATATGATTACGGCTTTGGTGTAATGCGTGAAATTCAAGATTAAAGATTAAAGATTAAAGATTAAAGGTTAAAGGTTAAAGGGAAAGCAGGGACAAAGTGAAAAGGGTGTGATGCGTGATGCGTGATGAGTAACAAGTAACGAGTGACAAGTGACAAAGTTACAAAGTGATATTGAATGTTAAACGAAGATGGGGAAGCACGCTTACCTTACACGATTAACGATTAACGACAAAGTGACTCGACAAGCTCCCTTCGACAAGCTCCCTTCGACAAGCTCCCTTCGACAAGCTCCCTTCGACAAGCTCAGGGAGCAGTAACCAGACGCCGGAGATGCCGCTTAACCCTTACACCGTTAACGATTGACAAAAACGGGACTCTCAATATTTAAGACATTGTTTTTAAATTAAATAGGTTAACACATACTTATTTCCTGCTTTAATTTTCCGGCTTTAACCTGTTTTAAAACGACTCCTCAAATATTACATTTTTTTGGGAAAATTAAGAAAAAAGTGGATTTTCTTGATTTTCTTATGCATTTTCTTCTATGGGTAAATAATTTCCTGATTTTTAATGTAACGTCTTTCAGGCGTTTTAATCCGGAAAAACCTGTAATTTTTTCCGGTCTTTACAATATTAAAGAAAAACGCATATTTATCCGGTGCTGCGATGAACAACATAAGAAAAATCGGGCGGAAGCAGCCATAGAACTGAACGAAAGCTATGAATCGCTCAACTTGGGTTCAAGTAGTATTAAAATTGTAAAATTAGTTGGATGAAATTAAATACCGATACAGACAAAGAAATTTGGAACTCATTTCGAAGGGGTGATCCTGAGGCATTGGCAAAGATTTTTAAAATGAATTATGCCTCGCTGTACAATTTCGCTTTTACAATTTGCCACAACGAAGAGCTGGTAAAAGATTCGATTCAGGAGTTGTTCACTTACCTTTGGGAAAAGCGCGCCAAGCTGGCGGAAGTAAGTTCGCTGCGATTATATCTATTTACCTCCCTGCGGCGTTTGCTTATTAAGGAATTGAAAAAAAGCAAAGCCAAAGATGAAAAAAATAAAATTCTGATGAATGAGCTTCCCAAAGACGCCTTTTCCGCGCAAGACATGCTTATTTCCGATGAGAGCAACGAACAAATCAAATTTCAGTTAAAAAATGCTTTAGCCGAAGTGCCCGAACGAATGCGCGAAGCTTTATATCTCAAAACTTATAATAACTTTTCTTACAAAGAAATCAGTAAAATTATGAATATCTCTTCGCAAGTAGCCCGTAATTACGTTTCCGAGGCTCTGCACCGCCTGAGAAAAATTCTTTCCTAAAAAATCAAAATTATTTCTTTTTTGAACATTACAAAATTAAAGATACCCTCTCTATATAATAAAGTGAACAAAGGAATGTTAATTTTATCTTACAGGTAGCGCAATGAAATTCAAGCAAAATACAAAAGAATTAGACTCGTTAATTACCGATGAGGGTTTTCAGTTGTGGATTTCCGGCAACGGAAGCAAAGACGATAACGAAAAGTGGGAAAAATGGCTTAACGAAAATCCGCAGAATAAAGCTTTGTACAACGAAGCGTTAAAACTTTGGCAAGCCGGACAATTCAAAAGTTATCCTTTGCCTGACGTGCAGGCGGAATTAAACAAACTGCTGGACAACCTGAATTTGCACATTGACAAAACCGAAACAAAGATCAATAAATCAAGTCCCGCCGTCTTACAAATGAACAAACGGCTCTTCTGGAAAATCGGCGCGGCTGTTGTTTCCGCCGCCGCAGTTCTTATAATTGCGTTTCAATTAAATATCCCCATCCCGAATTTCTCTTTCGGCGAAAAATTCACCACGGTCGCCACTAAATTCGGCGAAAGGATTACGCTTAATTTAGCCGACGGCTCAAAGGTGATTCTTAACGGCAATTCAACTTTA
>JAJRSN010000167.1 GCA_024278715.1 Calditrichota bacterium | reverse complement strand
GCGGCTCTTTTTGTCGGCGGATCAGGAGCGGTGATTATCGGCGGGCTTTACTGGAAACACGGCACAACCGCGGGTGCCTGGGCTGCCATGGCTACCGGCGCGATCATTTCGGTCGTCGGAATTTTTCTGAATCAGGTTTATGAGGATTTTCCGGTTAACGGACAATGGTTCTGGCTGCTTTCCATGATTGGCGCGTCTTTAGCTTATGTTTTATTTTCGCTTTTTGGCAAAAGAAAAATTTTTAATTTGGATAAACTTCTTCATCGTGGTAAATACGCTATCGAAGGAGAGCACGAATACAAAAGCGAAGCGCCGCTTAGGGGCTGGCGCGTACTGGGAATCGGAAAAGAATTTTCCAAAGCCGATAAATTCATCTATCTCATTACTTACATCTGGATTTTAGGATGGGTTGTAGTCTTTATCGTGGGTACGGTTTACTATTTTACGGTGGGAATTAACGACGCCGGCTGGATGCGTTTTTGGTTTGTTTATATTCTGATCAACCTTGCGGCTTCTATCGGGGTCACAATTTGGTTTGCCGTCGGCGGAGCCTTTGATATCAGAAAAATGTTCAGACACCTGAAAACGCAAAAACGCAACGATCTTGATAACGGAATGGTGAGAGCGGAAGAATAGACCTTACCCAAAATAAGGTTTTAAGGAAGGTCAAAAGTTAACTGAAAGGGAACAATTCCCGGGGCGTTAAATTAAATCTTTCCTTATACGGAAAGCAACAAAACGGAGAAAAAAATTATGATACGCATTTTATTGGGTTTACTCATTATCGGTCAATTTGCGCTGGCGCAGCAAACCGACGATCAGGCGCGGTTTCTTATTATTCAGGACGGCAAATTCGGCTTTATCGATCGTCAGGGGAATGTGGTTATTCCGCCTGAATTCCATGAATGTTCCGATTTCAGCGAAGGTTTGGCTCGTTTCAGAAAATACGATAAATACGGTTTTATCGATATTAACGGGAAGGTGGTTATTCCGCCGAAATTCGACGACGCGCTTGATTTTTCGGAAGGACTCGCGCCCGTAAAAAAGGGCGGCTTCTGGGGATATGTGGATAAACGGGATTCGCTTGTAATTCCTTTAAAATACAAAAAGGCGCTTCTTTTTAAGGAAGGTCTGGCTCCGGTGCAAATGGGAAAAAAACTGCTTTTTATGTGGATTGATCGCGGCTTTGGCTATATCAATAAAATGAACGAAGTGGTAATCCCGCCCGCCTTTAATTTTGCTTATTCCTTTTCAGACGGTTTGGCTTCGGTTAATTACACGCAAAAATTTCTTTTCATCATTCCGCTTCGCGTACAGCGAAGCTTTATCGACCACCGGGGAAATCAGGTGATTAAAACATCGGTTGAAGGTCTGGGATCGTTTTCGGAAGGTCTGGTTCGTTTCCAGGAAGACGGTTTAATCGGATTTATGGACACCACGGGCGCTGTGGTTATCGAACCGCAATTCCAAAACGCTTCCAACTTTTCCGAAGGTATGGCTGCGGTACAGTTGGGTAAAAAATGGGGATTTGTTAACAAACAGGGCAAAATTGCCATAAATCCCATTTATGACTATGCCTTTTCTTTTTCCGACGGTTTGGCGGCGGTGAAATCCGGAGACGAATGGACGTTTATTAATCACGAAGGAAAACAGGCAATCGATAAGACATTTGCAGCCAGCAAGAGTTTTAAGAACGGACTGGCAAAAGTAATCGTTTCCGGAAAAAGAGTCTATATCAATAAACAGGGCGAAATCGTCTGGCCCAAAAAACAACTTTAAAGGACAATCGCAGCGCCTGTCTTGTAATTTGCCGCTTACAAGGGCAAAAATAATAAACCGGTTTGGACGGAATTAAGCGATTTTTAAAATAGGTGTAATTATCAGAGTGTATTAATGAAAAGACGCAACTTTCTTTTTTCTTTAGCCGGTCTGCTGGCTACAAAAGCGCTTTTTCCGGCGGAATTGATTAAAGCGAATGAATTTAAAATCTGGGTATGGATGCATCCGGGCTGCCGCTTTGGCAATGATGACTGGAAGTACCATCTGGACTTGTTGAATTCTCTGGGAATCAGGCAAATTCTCATTCAAGTCTATACTGGCGGAACGGCGCATTTTGCCTCGAATTTGCCGACCCGAGTGCCTTGTGACATCCTGGAGCAGGTGCTGCCCCTGGCTAAAGAAAGAAACATAAAAGTGCACGCCTGGATATGGACCATGATGAACGGATCGGAAAAGATGATGAAGAAGCATCCCGACTGGTACGTGATTAACCGCCTGGGAAAGTCAACCGTCGAGGAACCGCCCTACGTTTCTTATTACCGCTGGCTTTGCCCTTCAAAACCCGAAGTTCACGAATATTTAAAACAATTGATGCGCGAATTGTCAGCCTATAAAGACCTTGCCGGAATTCATCTCGATTACATTCGTTTTCCGGATGTGATTCTTCCCGAAGGCATTCAACCCAAATACAATTTAAAACAAGAATCGGAAATGCCGCAGTTTGATTACTGCTATTGCGGTACCTGCCGCCGGACTTACAAGGAACAAACAGGTATCGATCCGTTAAATCTTAAGAGTCCGGATAAAGAAGAGAGCTGGCTTAAATTTCGTCAGGATCAAATCACAAACCTGGTCGATCTTTTATCCGCGGAAATTAAAAGACAGAAAAAAATCGTCTCCGCCGCAGTGTTTGCCACGCCCGATCTGGC
>JAJRSN010000166.1 GCA_024278715.1 Calditrichota bacterium | reverse complement strand
CTCATTCAATCCGAAATTAAAGAGAAGAATATTCGGGTGATAAAGGATTTTTCCGATGAGGTCGCCGGAATTATTCTCGCCGACGAGGATATGCTGACCCAGGTGTTTCTCAATATGTTTATTAACGCCATCGAGGCAATGAAGCCGAGCGGGCGGTTAAAAATCGGCATCCGCGAAAATGCAAAACATGTAGCAATAGAAATCGAAGACAACGGCGCCGGAATTCCGCGTGAACATCTCCCGCGTATCTTCGATCCTTTTTTTACATCCAAAAAGGGCGGAACAGGATTGGGTTTAGCCATTGTTTATCGGATAATGGAAAGCCTGCACGGGGAAATAGAAGTACAAAGCGAGCCCGGCAAAGGCACGGTGTTCACATTGCTTTTTTTAAAAAACGATCAGAAATAAAAACGGGAAACCAACATGACACAGGACAGGAAGAAGAAAATTCTCATCGTTGACGACGACGCCAGTCACCGTTTGATGCTAAAGGCGACACTTTCGGAGGAGGGTTACGAAATTTTTGAAGCCTCCGACGGCGATGAAGCCGTTCGCATGGTGGAAGAACAATTTTACGATTTGATTATGCTGGATTTGAAGATGAAAAAGGTTGACGGTCTTGAGGCGCTGAAAGAAATTAAAAAGATCAGTCCGGCAATTCCGGTATTGATTATGACCGCCTACGCCTCTGTAAAAACAGCGGTTGAAGGGCTTAAGATGGGCGCCTTCGATTATATGGTTAAACCGCTGGACATGGATGAAGTAAAAATGAACATCGAAAAAACGTTGAATTATGAGCGGCTTAAAATCGAAAACAGGGCTTTGAAAGAGCGCCTTAATCAGGAATTTGATTTTTCTTCGATTATCGGAAAAAGCAGGAAGATGCGCGAAGTTTTTGAAGTGCTTGCCATGGCTGCGCCCAGCAACGCCACGATTCTTATTTTAGGCGAAAGCGGAACCGGCAAGGAATTGATCGCTAACGCAGTTCATCAAAACAGCCTGCGAAAAGACAAACCGTTTGTTAAGATAAATTGTGCAGCGCTGGCGGAAAATTTGCTGGAAAGCGAACTCTTCGGGCACGAAAAAGGAGCTTATACCGGCGCCGTTTCCAGAAGACTGGGAAGATTTGAGCAAGCCGACGGCGGAACGCTTTTTTTGGATGAAATCGGCGATATGAGCCTGACGACACAGTCAAAAATTCTGCGCGTTTTGCAGGAAGGCGAATTTGAACGTCTGGGAGGCGAAAAGACTTTACGTGTGGATGTGCGCATCATTGCCGCCACCAACAAAAATCTTGAAAAGGAAGTGGAAGAAGGGCGTTTTCGCAAAGATTTGTACTTCCGTTTGAGCGTGGTGCCGGTTCATTTACCCGCTTTGAGAGAAAGAAAAGAAGATATCCCCGCCCTGGCTGAACATTTTTTAAAGAAGTATTCCGAAAAAAATCAACGCTTAATACGCGGCTTTACTCCCGAAGCTCTTGACCTTTTGATGCGCTACGAATGGCAGGGTAACGTGCGCGAACTGGAAAACACGATCGAACGGGCGGTTATTTTATCCCGCGATGAAATGATTACAGCCGCGGTTTTGCCGAACAATCTGAAAAAAGATTTTGATTCGGAAGAAAAAGAGACTGTTGCGGATGCTCTGGTGGGACGTTCCATTAAAGATGTCGAAAAAGAGTTGATTTTAAAAACTCTGGAACAAACGGGTCATAATATCACCCGGGCGGCGGAGATTTTGGGAATCACCCGCCGGGGATTACAGTACAAGCTAAAGGAATTGGGCATTAAGTAGCGCGAAAAAATATCGCGGTTTTGCCTTAAATTACCCTCCCGCCGCGAAATGATTTCGCGGTCTCCGTCAACACATTTTAAAATTCAGACTCCTTACACCCGTTGTAACATTATTCAATTCAGGGCGTTAATCGATTGTCTCCTCTTTTTGGCACAGGAATTGTTGCCTAATCGAATTGAAAACAATTTTTGGAAAAGAAAGAACCGGAAGATTCAAAAAGGAGGAAACGCCATGATCACGGTTATTGTTAACGATGCGCCTTACGGAAATGAGAGACCCTACAACGGTTTGAGGCTTGCCCTTGCTTTGTTGAAAGCCGGTGAAAAGGTGCGCGTCTTTTTAACGGGAGACGGAGTGTTGTGCGCTTTGGCGGATCAGAAAACGCCGAACGGTTATTACAATATCAGTCGCATGATCCGAAGCGTTATCAAAAGGGACGGCTTGGTTCATGCTTGAGGAAGCTGCTGCGATGCCCGTGGGGTGTCAGAAAATCAGCTTATTGTCGGCGTTGTAAAAAGCAATCTGGAAACAATGGCGGATTGGGTTAAAAACAGTTCCCAGTCCCTTGTTTTCTAAAAAAGGGGGGAAAATGTATGTTTTTTATGATCTGTTGAAGTTTTTGCACGTCATGAGTTTTGTGTTCATGACAGTGCCGTTATTCAATCTCATCGTTGTTAATGAACGCGCGCTGTTGGGAGCCAAATTTAATTACTCCGCAGACCGCTACATGGAAAACATTATCGGGCACGGCGCTTCCCGTTGTTTTGTTTTCCAGTCAACCGTGTTGTTGACCGGTTTGCTTCTTTTGATATTCGGACCGCTGGGAATAGAAGCGCTTTGGCTGAATTGGGTTATCGCCGCAAAAATCGTTCTTTTGTTTGTGCTGACGGGCATGCTTTCGTATATCCATTTTAAGGTTCAACCCAAAATCGAACAGTTGATGGAAGCAGTAGGACCGAATACGGAAGTCCCGGAAGATTTTGCAGCTAAATTAAAGCCCTATCGCGCGCTCAGAAAACGAATGGCGACCTTTTGTCTGTTCCTGATCATTACAATAATCATTTTGGGTTTACAGACATACGCAACCTTTTCACCTTTTTTAACGGCGGCGTTAATTGCGCTTGCCGCTCTGTTTGCCCGGCGCGCCAACAAAACGCTAATCCGGTTCGGGTGGATCTAAAGTTAATGTGTCGCGGGAGGAGTGACAAGCAAGATTAAAGTAAAAGGTTGCCAGAAAGCAGAGAGCAGAAAGCCATGACGAGTGATGCGTGAAGAGTACTCAGAGATTTCGCAGTTTGAGAATAAGACCCCCCTTGCCTTCGGCGTTCCCCCCTTCAGAGGGGGGAAATTAAAAGGGGGGTCTTAAGTTCAGAATAAATCGATATTTAACAAGGTTGTAATGCCTGATGAGTAACAGGTAAGGAAAAAAGAAAAAAGATTATCGGAAAGCCTTGACCACAACCTGTCGTGATAAGCGAATCAGAGAGGTACGATTAACGATTTAGCTACAAAGACGTGATGCGTGATGAGTAAGACAAAATAAAAAAAGCTATCAGAATGCAGAAAGCTGTGACGCTGATTTGACGTGATGAATGGCAGGAGAGGTACGCTTAACGCTTATACGCTTAACGAATTATCGACAAATACGTGACGCGTGAAGAGTACTCAGAGATTTCGCAGTTTGAGAATAAGACCCCCCTTGCCTTCGGCGTTCCCCCTTCCCGTCTTGCACGGGATAAATTGAAGGGGGTAAATTGTCTTAAATTCAGAACAAATCTATCTCTAACAAGATCGAGATGAGTGACCAGCGACCAGAAACCAGTGGTCGGTAACGCTTAACAAATTAAAAAAGGCTGCGCATTTAAGCAGCCTTTAGTTTAAAAGAAAATTATGTTGAAATTTATTTTTTTAATAATTTCATCAAATCCGCAGCGTCTTCCAGCTCTTCCAAACGGTTAATCATGTCAACGATTTCGTCGCGGCGTTTTTGTCCGGTAACCGGCAGGACCATGGAATCGAATTTTTTCAGCAGCGTGTCTTCATCCATGGGCAGGCGGTAATCGCCGATCGGGTAATCAAGAACAATACGATGCTTCTGCCCGTCGCTGGTTCTAATTTGAGCCGCGGCTTGTTTTAGAGCCGGAAAGGTCTTTTCAAAATCTTCATTAACGACCACTTTGATTTTGGGCAGCAAGGCGCGGATTTGAGGATCAAAGATTTTTTCTTCTTTGAAAGATTCCGGAGTTACGCTTCCGTCAACAATGCACGCCGCCACGCAATACGGCAAACTGTGGTCTGCGGTTTCGCGGGTTTGAGGATCGTATTTGGACGGATCGGCTAAAATATCGGCGGCGCGGGCAATGGTCTCAATGGTCACCTCTTCGATTTTATCTTTGTCGATGTTTTTATCGCGCATTAATTTGATTATCGCGGAGAGCGGCGTATGGGTCAGCGCCTCGGTCGGGAAGGCTTTCATGGAGCAGCGATTAATGCGGAAGCTTTCTCCGAGACCGGCGGTCAAAATTTCCAGTTCGAATCTTTCTCCCAGAGTATCCACAATACCCTCTTTTCCGTCAATAACGTGGGCGGGTCCCTCGTAGCCCCGTTTGGCTAACAGCGCGGCTTGCAATCCGGCTTGCGTTGCCATGGGATCTACCGTGTTTTTCATCATGGTTAAGTGACCCGCCGTGACCACTCCGAGCGTAAAGGTATGCGAAGCCGAAATGCCGACGGCGTGAACCGTCTGTTCCACCGAAAGATCAAGAATTTTGGCGGCGGCAAGAGGAGCGGCGAATCCGGTTAACGTGGCGTGGTGCCATTTTCGTTCTCTCAAGCCGGGTTTGGCAAATTCGCACAATCGCTGTTCCCATTCGTAGGCGATTACAATGGCAGTAATCAAATCTTTACCGCTTTTGTGTAAAACTTCAGCCGGGGTAAGCGCCGCGGGAATCAAATCGCTTGGATGCGAAGGGTCTTCTTCCCAGTAGATATCGTTGTAATCCAGAGCGCGAATCATTAAAGAATTGAGAAGCGCGGCATTGAGAGCGGGCAGCTTTTTATCCGAATTAAAGACCGTCGCTTCCGGCGCTCCGCCCATTTCATCGTAAAAAGAACGCATAATGTCAACATCCGCAGTAACGCTTCCGCCGAATGCGCAACCGATCGAGTCCAATAAAAATCGTTTGACATTGTTTACGGTCTCTGCGGTAAGATGTTCGAATTTTAAATTCTTAGTAAATTCGGCTAATTTATAGGTAATAAATTGTTTTTCCATCCCGCCTCCTTTTTACAGTTTACGAGCGACTTCTTCGGCGACTTCCAGAGTAGTGTTGTCGCCGCCCATGTCGTAGGTTTTTACTTTGCCTTCTTTAATCACCGCGGCAATGGCGTTTTCCAGACGCTGAGCGTCCTCTGTTTCGCCCAGCCAGTCCAGCATGAGCTTGGCTGCTAACAACATTGCCATGGGATTCACTTTGTACTGTCCGGCATATTTGGGAGCGGAGCCGTGGGTCGGTTCAAATACGGCATAATCGTCTCCGATATTTCCGGCGGAAGCAAAACCAAGACCGCCGACCAATTGAGCCGCTAAATCCGAAATAATGTCGCCGAACATGTTTTCCGCAACGAGGATGTCATAATCAAAGGGATTTTTAAGAAGCCACATTGCCTGAGCGTCGATATTGGTTTCGTACATCGGAATGTCCGGATAATCTTTTGCCACCTGACGGGCTGTACGGATCATCAAGCCGCCGGTTTCGCGCAGAACATTGGGTTTGTCAACAATGGTCACCGATTTTCGTCCGTGCTTTTTGGCGTATTCGAACGCCTGACGAACTATGTTTGCGCACTTTTGCCGACTCATAATCCGCGTGGACATGGCTAAGTTTTCAAGACCGTATTGGCGGAATTTTCCCATTTTGGGATGATGTTTGTCGAGAACGTCAAAAACTTCCTGCGGGATCGGGTGAAATTCCACGCCGCCGTACATGCCTTCGGTATTCTCGCGGAAAATGACCAGATCAATGCCTTCTTTGTAATTTAACGGGTTGCCGGGATAGGCTTTACAGGGACGTAAATTTGTGTGTAAGTTGAATTCCTGACGCAAGCGCACAATGGGCGAAAAATAAACGTATCCCTTGTCTTTAAGACGGTCGTCCAATTCCTGAGCCGCTTCTTCTTTGGGCTTGGAGGTAATGGCGCCGAACAAAGCGCAGTCTGTTTTTTTCATCAGATCAATGGTGCGTAAAGGTAAGGGATCGCCTTCATGTTTCCAGAATTCCCAACCGATATCGCCGTGCACGTATTCGGCATCGAACTTCAGAGTGTCCAGAACGATGCGAGCGGCATCCATAACATCTTTACCTACCCCGTCACCGGGCAACCAGGCGATTTTGTACTTTGGCATTATTTTCTCCTTTCTTTATTGCCACCGAAAACGCCGAAATAGAATTAATTTTAATTAGCAGGCTTAAAACCAACTAATTACCGGCAAATTATTGAGCGCCGACGATAATTTTATTTCTTAAAATTTTCAACATCCGGCTTTTTGCCTTCAAAAGTTTTAAGGACTTCAAAAGAGCGATCAATAATTTATCGGATATTTTCATTATCATGAACAAAACCCATGAAAATATTTGAATTTTCGGCGCTTTGGTTCTCTATTTTACTAATTCGAAATCAATAAAATCCACATGATGAAAAATGATCGCTTCGGGCGAACGTTTTTCGCCGGCGCCTTCTTTGGAATGTACGGCGATAATGTGCATCACTTCCGGAGGAAGTCCGTGCTTAAACGCCAGCCCAACTCCGCTGAACGGATGGCGCAGGTTTTTACCGTACTCGCTTTTAAAAATAGCGCCGTCGGATTTTTTATCGTACTCGAACAGTTTTCCCACGTCGGCTAAAAGTGAACCGGCGATCAAATAATCCCGATTTACCGGCGTTCGCCGTTCGCCGTAAGCGTTTTCCAGAACTCTGTCCACGGCAATAGCCATTTTGCAGCAGGTGCGCACGTGTTCGATAAAGTGTATTTTCACATTTTCAGCCAGCAGCGTAAAGGGAATGCTTCGCAATTCGTCGTTTGTCCAGTCACGATAATCAATGGCTTCTTCCCAGCAGGCAATAACTTTTTCTTTCAATTCTTTATCATGAATCTCTTCGATTTCGGGTAAAAGCTCTAAAACCTGATCTTTTCTCATAATTTTCTCCTTTTACTTTTTTAATGAACGTTCGGCGGGTCCGTCATATTCAACGTTCGTGGGATGGATTTTGCGCATGGGCTTGTAGCGCGTTTTTTCTTCATAAACATGGGCTACCAACCCCGGAACTCTGGCGATCATAAAAAAGGCGTTGGCTAACATGGGATCAATCTCCAATTCGCACAGTAAAGCCGCAATGGCGCCGTCCACGTTCAACGGTAAATTTTTTCCTGTTATTTCTTTCAGTTTTTTCACAAAGGCTTGTGCCAGTTTGATAAAATCGCCGGCTAAACCCAATTCTTCAGCCAGATCAAAAAGTTTTTTGGTGCGGGGATCATTTGTGTGAATGCGATGTCCGAAACCCGAAAGGCGCTTTCTCTCTTCTCGGAATTTGTTGATAACCAGTGCAGCCGCTTCCTCAAAATCACAATCCTTTTCGGCGGAAATCTCTTTTGCCCGAAGCAGAATACGCATGCAGTCTTCGATAGCGCCTCCGTGAAACTTGGAGATAGCTAATATTCCGGCTGCAACGGCTGCGTTTAACGGCGCTCCGGTTGAGGCTACGGTGAGCGCGCTGAGCACCGAAGGAGGAGTGGTCCCGTGATCCGCAGAAGAAACCAGAATGGCTTCGATCAATTTGCCCGCTTCGGGGGAGGGAAGTTCGCCTTTGAATAAAAGGTAAACCATCTGCGGATAAGATATATTTCCGATCAGTTCGTCCAGACGGTAGCCTCTGATCAGTAGTTTATTGGGTTCTACTTTGGTGATTGCCGATTTCCATGCCAGGTCGCTCATTGTGTTCTCCTTTCAATAATCAGCATTTTAAATTTCGGTGAAGATTTCCATGGCATCTTCACCGAATTTTTGCACGGTTAAAATAGAGTAAATATCGTGAATGATGTAGTCTTTAGCCAAAAGCACCAGCCCCTTGTTGGTGGTCCAGGCGGCGGTATTGGAACCGTCTTCCGAGAAGTGCCCAAGAATAACTTTTTTATCGTCCACAATAAGCACAATGCGTCTTCCTCCGCGCTGAATGCGGATTTGATGCTCCCTGCCGTGTTTGAACTCGTTGCCGATCCCCAACAGGCGTTGCCCGAAATGAACAATCGAAATTTGCACTCCGCGGCGGTGCGCTTTTTGCAGGCAGGAGGCGATTTCATCGACCTCTTCATCCCAAACAGAAAGATAGAGGTGATCCCGGGCTTCGTTGATAAAATCCAGAATTCTGCGTAAAATGCTGTTGCGTCCCGTGAGATTCCAGATGTGGTCGTCGGAAGTGTCCGAATGGTTGTACAGTTGATCCAGCTTTTCTGACAGAAGGTCGATGGTTTCCAGATAGTCGCCGCGCATGCGCGACAAAATATCATCCGGCGGCTGGGGAATGTACTTCTTGGGTTCCGAATCGATGGCTTGAACCACTTCGCGCGCAATCAATTTATTCAAAATAGCGTAAATTTTTGAGGCGGGAACTCCGGAATTTTTGGCTAACTCATAGCCGGTTACATCGGGCTGTTGCAGCAAAGCCAAATAGACTTTTGCTTCGTATTGACTAAAACCTAAGCTTTGCATCCAATCTAAAATCTGATTCATCTTGCCTTGTGTATTTTTTATTGTTTATATTACCTACCGTAGTAGTTAATAATTTAGACATTAAAAAAACATAGCACAAGAAAAGATTAGAAATTATGGCAGGAGTTTGTTATGAAAATGGTAAAAAATGCCCTCGGACGGGAAGTTCCCACAGAAATTAACGGAAACCCGGCAATCCCTTTCAAAGGAATTGGCGGGCATAAACCTGCCGGGAAAAAAGTGGGAGCGCCCATTCCGAGCGGAGCTGATTACAAGGGAAGCAAGGTTTTAAAAAATCTGGATGAAGCCATAGATCGACTCGAAATCAGGGACGGCATGACCATCTCCTTTCATCATCATCTGAGAAACGGCGATTATCTGGTAAACGTGGTGATGGAAAAGTTGGCGGCGAGGGGGCTCAAGAATCTGGTTCTGGCGCCTTCCGCTTTGTTCCCGGTTCACGAGCCTCTGGTAGATCACATCAAAAAAGGCGTAATCAGCCAAATTCAGGGATCGATGAACGGACCTGTGGGCAGATTGTGTACTGTGGGCGGAATGGAAAAAATCGCCGTGCTCCGTTCTCACGGCGGTCGCTATCGTGCGATTCAGGACGGCGATTTGCACATCGACGTGGCGTTTATTGCGGCTCCGACCGCAGACACCCACGGCAATGCCAACGGCGTTTACGGACCTTCCGCCTGCGGTCCTCTCGGTTTTGCCCTTGCCGATTCTCTTTATGCCGATAAGGTGGTTGTTGTTACCGATAATCTTGTGCCATTCCCGACCTATCCCTGGTCCATTGAAGGCGGCAATGTCGATTACGTGGTACCTGTCGAAAAATTAGGCGATCCGTCAAAAATCGTTTCCGGAACCACGAAAATCACAGAAGACCCCAACCGTTTAAAGATCGCCGCTTACGCCGCGCAGTTGGTTCGTGACAGCGGTTTGATGGACGAATCCGGTTTTTCTTTTCAGGCTGGAGCAGGCGGAATGTCTTTAGCCTTTGTTAAATACGTGGCTGATTACATGCGCGATAAAAGAGTAGTCGCCGATTTTGTGCGCGGCGGATCCACAAAATTTTTGGTTGACATTCTTAAAGAGGGACTGACCCGTTTTATTCTTGACGGACAATCGTTCGATCTTGCCGGTGTGGAATCGCTGCGCGACAACTGGAACCATATCGAAACCAATCCCTTTGTTTCGTACAACTATCACACAAAAGGATGCTTCGCGCCGTTGGTCAAAGCCTCTGTTTTGGGCGGCACCGAGGTCGATTTGGATTTTAACGTAAACGTGAACACACACTCGGACGGCTGGCTGTTGCACGGAATCGGCGGATTTCAGGATGCCGCGGATGCTTACATGACCATTATTACCGTGCCCCTGTACCGCAAGAAAAACCCGATTATTGTTGACCGCGTGCACACCATTACGGCTCCGGGCGATGTGATTGACGCCGTGGTGACCGATTACGGTATTGCTATTAATCCAAAACGGCACGATTTGCTTAACCGTTTAAAGGGAAGCGATTTGCCCCTGGTCTCAATCGAAGAACTTCATGAAAAGGCTATCGAAGTAACCGGCAAGCCGGAAAAGCCGAAAACAAAGGATCGGGTAGTGGCGGTTATTGAATGGCGGGACGGAACCGTAATTGATGCGGTGCGGGAATTGGAAGCGGTTTGATATTTGAACATTACCGAAAAAATCAGACGACTTAACGTTAAATTAAAAACGACGAAAGCCCGGCGGAAAACCGGGCTTTTTGCTTGTTTCTGCAAAAGGCTTGAACTCCGCGCCGGCAGCCTTTATCTTCTTAAATAAAAACAGGGATTAAAGTTGAAGGTTGAACTGCCCGCTGTTGAATTGTTTTACAACGGTTTTTATCTCGAAGAACCCGAAGGCAATAACGCCTTTTCTTACGACCGGCGGGTGAACAAAAAGATTTTTATTCCGCCGGTTTGCAAAGGAACATTGAAAGATGTAAAAGCGGGTCAAAAAATCGTGTTTTCCGAAATCGAGGATGGAATTGAACACAATAAAACCGGTCTGCAAAAGTTTGTAATCACGCAATTCAAAGACAAAGAGGTGTACATTTTCGACAATCACAACCACGCCTTTTTCTTTTGGCTGTACGGGTTTAAAAAGGGGACAATTCCCGAAGGATTGCCGCTTGTGCATGTGGATCAGCATTCGGATATGCGCGATCCGCCTCGGTTCCCTGACTTTAAATTGGATGAAAATCTGGATTTGGAAAAAGTATTTGCCTATACTAATAGAACGTTAAATGTGGGGAATTTCATAAAACCCGCTTTGACGCTGAGGCTGTTTTCGGAAGCATATATAATTAACAGCAGCAAGAATTTCGATATTGAATTTGATCAGCCACTGATTCTGGATTTGGATCTGGATGTATTCGCGCCCGAGATGCGCTACATTGACGACGACTACAAAATTGAACGCATCAGACAATGGATCGAGAAGGCGTGTTTAATTACCGTGGCAACCAGTCCGTTTTTTATGGATCAGGATAACGCCGTTCGCCTGATTAACGAAATTTTTACGTAACGACAAACAAATTTTGTAACGGAAAAAACATGATAAAACCCATTCTGCAGCTCGTGCGGCGCCTTAAATTAAAGCGATTGAATAATGTGTTTTGTGAAATTAAACTTTTGCATTTTAACGCGAAAATCCTTTTTTTAGTAAAATTAAATCCGCTTAATTGAACCAAACAGGGAGATTTAAGTATGAGCAAGTATTTCACAATCTTGTTAGTGTTGATTCTGTTGGGCTTGAGCCAGTTGAGTTTCGCCCAACAGGATCCGATTATCGGCAAATGGAAAACAATTGATGATGAAACGAATCAACCCAAATCGATCGTGGAAATTTACATGAGAAACGGAAAGTTCTACGGACGGGTTGACTCATTGTTCCGCAAACCCGGCGAAGATCCTAATCCTAAATGCGACAAATGCCCGGATGACGATCCCAGAAAAGATAAATTGGTGCTGGGCATGGAAATAATTAAAGATATGGTAAAGGATGGCAATGAATACACGGGAGGAACCATCCTTGATCCCAAAAAGGGAAAAATTTATCGCTGCAAGCTGTGGATCGAAGACGGAAAATTAAAAGTGCGCGGCTATATTGCCTTTTTCTATCGAACACAGACCTGGTACCGGGTAGAGTAGTTTTTTGATAAAAATAAAACGATGAAAAATTTTTACAAGCTGTAATGCCCGTAATTCTGCCGTCCGGAAAAGGAGAAATTCGGAAGATTCGCATTATTCAAAAAACGCCGATTTTTACTTCCGGTTAAGGTGTTTTTCGCCAGAAACGGCTGACGCAGTGTTTTAGATTGAAATGAAAGCCCGTTTGATTTCTGTATTTAAAGCCCGGAGTTTCCGGGCTTTTTATTAACCTTCTTAAAAATTTCCTTTTTAAAATACCTGTTTTAACTCCATTTGATTTTAGCGGTTGTTAATTATAAGTTAGGCTTTCATTAAGATTAAAGGGAGCGACAATTTTTAAATGGATTTTAAGAAAAAGGTCTTTTTATCTGTTCTTTTCGTTTTTTTATCGATTGTAGTCCTGTCGCTGCCAATAAGGATACCTCAGTCAATCACCATTCCCGCCAGACTTTTACCCTCCGAAGAATGGCTGGTGATACGAAGAAACAATTCTCAAATTTCCTCGATAGTAAAAAATCATGTTCAGGGAAGGCAGCGTTTATTAACGGAATTTACCTTTGAACGCGGCGATCAAATTTCTTTACAATGGAAAAAATCGCTGTTTGAATCCGCTTTGATCGATTCGGGCGAAACGGTGGGTGTAATCCGTTCGGAATTACTAAATCAGGAAATCAGCGATCTGGAAAATGAGATTTTGGT
>JAJRSN010000165.1 GCA_024278715.1 Calditrichota bacterium | reverse complement strand
CCGAACGCATGATTCATGTTCTGAATGCGCCTTCTCCGGCTGCGACCGCATCATTAAGCATCGGTAAGACCATTGCCGAAACGGTTGTTAAAAACTTTGGGTTGAAGTGATTTTTGGCGAAGGTGAAAAAGAAGGCGCTCCCACATTTTAATCAGTAGTACAAAGCATCGATGTCGCCGGAACCTTCCCGCAATATTTCGGGTTCGGGTTTGGAAAAATCCACAATTGTCGAAGGTTTGTTAAACATCACTCCGGCATCCAGGATCAAATCGATTTCATTCTGAAAACACTCGGCGATTTCCTGTGGATCGGTGTAAAATCCGTCGGTTCCCTGCGGCACGCTGGTGCTCAAAATGGGACGTCCCAATTCTCTGACCAGCTCAATAGCCACCTCCGAATCGGGAATGCGGATGCCCACCGTTTTTTGATTACTCAGCAATAGTTTGGGCACTTTTTTAGTCGCCCGCAGAATGAAGGTGTAAGGTCCCGGCACCACACGCCGCATAATTCGATAGGCGTAATCCGGCACAATTGCCCATTCGGCAATCTCTTTTAAATCGGGCAAAATAAAACTGAGCATTTTGTGGCGGGACTCTTTTTTTATCCGCAGAACTTTTTCTATGGCTTTTTTCTTAAACAAATCGATTCCCAATCCGTAAATGGTGTCAGTGGGATAAACAACAATCCCTCCCTGCCGTAAAACTTCGGCAGCCTTTTGAATTAATCGCTTTTGCGGATGCTCAATAAAAATTTCCTGAATTTCAACGCTCATTACCGATCCCTGGCAACTTGATTCGGACTTTTATTAAATATCGAATTCCCGGTCGGCAAACTCATAAAAAATCTTTTATGCTTTTTACAAGCCGGTATTCGTTAAGTTTGTCTTTTTGTTTTTAATGGTTCTCTACAAATTAATTTACTCTTGTTTTCGCACCGTTAAATTTGTTCCTTTTAATTTTCCTCTGTTTTCCCAATCCCGGAAGGGAATATTCAAATCAACTTTCTCATTAAAGTAAATATACAAAATTATTTCAGTGCAAAAAACACATATTATCTTTATATTTCGATTTTGTCAATCAATTTTGAATAAAAAATATGATAACAAGATTCAAAGCAGATCTGGGATTACTTTCGGTTACCGTTTTCTGGGGCACAACATTTATCTTTTCCAAATTGGTTTTAAATGAAATGCCTTTGTCAACCTACCTGTTTCTGCGTTTAGGCATTGCTGCTCTGGCGCTTAATATCTATGTTCTTCGCTTCAGGAAGGAATGGAATTGGCAGGTTATCCGGCACGGGTCGTTTTTGGGAATACTGCTTTATCTCTCATATTTTTTGCAGATGTGGGGCATTACGGAAACAAGCGCATCGAACGCCGGATTTATCACCGGGCTCTCGGTGGTTCTTGTGCCCGTTTTCGGTTATCTGTTTTATAAATTAAAAACCCCGCTTCCGGTATGGATTAGTGTTGTATTAGCTATCATCGGGTTGTTATTGCTCTCGGGAATAAATCCTTTGTTGTGGAATCGCGGAGATTTAAGGGTTTTATCGTGCGCAATTGTGGTTGCTTTTCATATCATTTACACAGGTAAGTTTTCAAGAATGCACAATGTTTATCTTTTAACCGCGGTGCAATTAACGGTTATCGCTCTTTTGGCTTTTGCGGCGTTTCTGCCGACTCAACAAAGCCTGTCGGGAATTTCTTTAAAAAATATCGGCATTATTATTTATCTGGCATTGTTCGGGACGGTTTTCACCTATTTAATGCAGACATCCATGCAACGTTATACCACGGTGGCGCGCACGGCTGTAATTTTTTCCATGGAACCCGTTTTTGCCGCCCTTTTCGCTTACCTGATCGCCGGAGAGACACTTTCTTCCCGGGGATGGATGGGCGGTATTTTAATTGTACTTGCCATGATCGTCGCGGAGTTTCCGTGGGAATCTTTAAAACGCAAAATTTAGTTCCATGAAATTTTAACAGACTTAATGTCGTTTTGTATTCTGATAAGACAAAAAACTTCGGAAGCAGAAAATGAAAGAAATTTTACCGGGATTGTTTTTGATTAATTTGGATCAGCCTATTACGGGTTTCAGAAATTTTATCAGCAGTTGGATTCTGAAAGGCGCGAACACCACAATTTTGATCGACCCGGGTCCTTCTTCGAGTATTGTGCATCTGTCGGGGGCTTTAAACAAGATGGGCATCAGACACATTGACTACATTTTACTAACCCATATTCATATTGATCATGCCGGCGGAACGGGATTGCTCTTGCAAAAATATCCTGAAGCGCAGGTTGTTTGCCATCCAAGAGGAATCTCTCATTTGGTAAATCCGGAAAAGCTGTGGGAAGGTACTTTAAAAGTTTTAGGGAAGTTAGCCGATGTCTATGGACCCATTTCCGAAGTAGCCGAGGAAAAACTTTCTTTTGTTGAACAGATTAAAACAAACGATTTCTCCATCCGGGTCATTGAGACACCCGGACACGCTTCGCACCACGTTTCCTATTTAACCGACGATCTTCTGTTCATCGGCGAAGCCGCGGGAGTGAACATTCCTTTGAGCCGCGGTTCTTATTTGCGGATCGCCACTCCTCCGGTTTTTAAATACGAGATATTTCGTTCTTCGCTGGAAAAAATAGCAGATTTGGGGTCGAGTCACCTTTGCTTTGCGCATTACGGTTATCGAAACACCGCCGTAGCCGGAGTCATTAAAACGGCTGTTGATCAATTGGAATTGTGGATGGAAATAATTGAAAAACATCTCGACCGCGGAAATAACGAGGAGGATCAAATTTTAGCGGACATTCTTCAAAAAGACCCTTCTCTGAAACATTTCGAAGCGCTTCCCCGGGATATTCAGTCGCGGGAAAGTTATTTTTGTAAAAACAGCATAAAGGGGATTATGGGATATTTTTCGGACAAGGCAGAGGGGTGAGGATTTATTCGTTAAGCGTGTAAGGGTTAAGCGTTAAGCGGCTTCTCCGGTCACTCAGCACGCAAGACTGGCTTCACGGATTTCTGCTTTCTGATAATCTTTGTATTTTGTCTTACTGGTCACACATTACGGTTTTTAACTTGTCAATTTTGCTTTGTTTT
>JAJRSN010000164.1 GCA_024278715.1 Calditrichota bacterium | reverse complement strand
GGCGTCGTGATACCCCTTGCCCGAAATCGTTATTTCTTTCCACCTGTTTTCTCTTTTGTCAGGATAACGGAAGGTACCCTTTGCCAGCGCGTGCGGCATGTACAAATGCCATGAAAAAGATTTTTGATTCTCCTTATCGGCGAACAAATCCATTTCCAGAACACGATCGCTTTTAGTCTGATTAATCATTTGCAGATTGATTTCAAAGAGTTGTGATTGCGCTTCGATTTTCACCAAATTTTCACTTCTATTGAACAAGAGTTTCGGCTCTTTGGGATGTACGATTTTTTTTCTTCCCAGTTCAAATTCAAATTGATTCAGCGGTACAGCAAAATACTTGTGAAAAAACGGCTGATTTTCGCGATACACAAACAAATCAAAAATACTGACTTCAAATTGAGACATAAAGGGCAAGGTATGAAAGCTTAAGACAAAATCAAAACCGTCCTGCTGGTGCACATCAAAATAGAACCATTCAAAAAGGTGGGATGGAATCATTGCCGCTACCTTTAGTGTTATTTAAAATGTACTTTTCCTAAAAATTTTTATTTGAAGAGGCGGATATTCCGGAGCGGATCTGAATCAGATGCAGCCAATACCATCCGATCAAGGCGCCGACAGCGTAATGCGGAATATCGCTCCAGACGAACGTTGTGCCAAGGATGACCTTTCCCAAATAATACGAGCGCAACGTCTGAAGAAAAGGCGGATGCCATAACTGAGCGAACTCCAGCAGGCAGGTAACCGTAAACACCCACAAGGAAATTTTTTTAATCGACGCGGAAGGGAACAGCCAATAAACCACCAGACACCAGAAAATCACATACAGCACGCCGCCCAGGGAATCATTAACCCAATTAGCGCCGGCTCCGTGATAAGCCTTGGTTAAAAATCCCAGGGGCGTGATCAAAAAGACTGAAACAGCCGTCAGAAAGCGAGCGCTTTTCATTTATTTAAGCAGCGTCATTTTGCCCGTATGTTGATAACGGGATGTTTTTATTTGATAGAAATAAATTCCCGCGCTTTTAATTACCCCCTGCTCATCGCGCCCGTCCCATTGAAAGCGATGAAAGCCGGGCTTCACTTCACCCTGCCATAAGTTGCGGATGCGCCGCCCGTGAAGGTCATAAATCGTAATTCGCACGTATTCTTGTTCGGCAATTTTAAAACGAATGTTTGTAACCGGGTTAAACGGATTCGGGTAATTTGAAAACCATTGTGTCTCGCGGGGGATCAGAAAATCATCTGCGCGAACGGCGACGGGTTTATGAAATTGCCTGCTTCCGTCCAGATTCACCGATTGCAGCCGGTACCAGAGATATTCCTTTTGGGGAGCAAAGACATCTTCAAAAGAATAGTGATTATAGGTAGAAGCATTTCCCTGCCCGGGGATCAATTGCTTGTTAATCTGAACGAATTTATCCTGCGAAGGAAGAACGCTGTCTGCGGATTCGGCGCGGAAAAGGTTGAATCCTAAATTGTCGATTTCGCTTTCCGTAGTCCACGTAATTTGGACGGATTTAGACAGGAGATTTACATTAAAAGCGGAAAGACTCACGGGCAGAGAATAATCTCCGTTCTGGGCAAAGACCATCACGCGATAGACGGTGGGTGTTTCGTTGGCGTACAATTTTAAAGTGTGGCTGCCGCCGGTCAAAGTGTCTTTAATGAGCACGGTTTTCACGTCGCCGAACAGGGTATTTCCCACAAACCCATAGTCTCCTCCCCAACCAAAGTTCGTGTTGTCGAGTTCAATCCGCAGTTCATCGTCATCGGTGCTGTCGATGTAAGCGTCTTGATGATTCCAGCCCGGTTCTTCGTCCGCGCTGGCGCTCACATAAATACCCACCGGACCCGCATCGCAGCTAAAGGTTAATTCTTTCCAAAGATAATTATTGCTGCCGGAAGGGGCGGTTTCGTTCAGCGTTTGATCTAACACCAGTGTGCCCTCCTGCGCGGAAAGCACATTAACATCGTACAGAATGGGAGTTGTTTGGCTATAAAGCTCAATCGTATGGCTGCCGGAAGAAAGCGAAGGCGTAAACACAAGCGTTTTGGGCAGTCCGTCATCCACGTCTCCGTTCCAGCTATTGACATTATCGTACCCGTAATCCGATCCGTCGATTATGATTTTCAAATCATCGTCGCCGTCGTAGCCGTCGTAGTTTTCCGCCTTAGCCGTCACAATTACAAATGTATTTCCCACATTCGTATCAAAAGAATAACTCTTCCACAATCCGTCGCTGAGTCCGTCGTCTATTTCGCTTTCATAAGAACGTAATCTCAAAAAGTCATCGCTTACGGTAGGAGTGATCTGGTAGCTTGGATCGTACCCGTCCTTACGGATCTCAATAAAATCGACTACAAAACTGCTGGTGCCCAACCAGCCGTTATAAAATACCTCGATGGTATCGTTTCCGGAAACGGCATTGGTAGTGTAATGATAAACCAGGTTATCGTTCCAGACTTGGAATGAATAATCCTCGTTAATAATGGTTTGGTCGGGGAAATCGGTCGGAATCACACGCTGAACCAGAACCCCGTCCACATAATGTTCGTAAAAGCCGGCAGCGACCGAACCGCTGTAGCGGCGGATTTTGTAAGTATGCCATAGTTGATTGTTTGCGGAGACGTCGGTACTAAAGCGATAGGCGGGATCGATTCCGTCCATGGTTAAGGCGCGCCAATAGGTTTCGCTTGCAGCCCATGAAGAATCGGGATGGGCTGTTTGTTCGAAAAACCAGACAGCCTGATTATAAACAATGGGTACTTTTTCCGATTTCCAGAATCCCCAGCCACGACTTCCCACGGGCAAAGCGTTCAACGTTTTGACCCGAACGACCGCCTCCATAAGCATATTTTTACTGTAAACCGGTCTGTTGTTAGCCGTGGCAATGCCGATATTTTCCATTCCGTCACCGGTAGCGTCCAATCTTCCCCCTGTCGCGCCGTTCAAAGGATCGATCAAATCCGCTTTCATGTATCCGTTTAAAACCGACAATTGATGATTGGAGCCGGAGCTGGGAGTAATAGCATTGCTCCACCAACTCTTTAAAGTCGTTCCCGAAAAATCATCGCGTTCAATATCAGGGACAATGTAAGCCTGACCCAAGCCAATCGCGATGAACAAAAGCTGAAATAATATTATTTTTCGCCACATAATGCCTATTCAAATGAAAAATGTGATTTAATTATCTCTATTTTTCATTGCATTTTAATTATTTTTCTAACGAGAAGATGATTATTTGCTTTTAATCTGCAAAAATAGAGTCCCGAAGCCGCGGGTCTTCCCCGGGCATCTTTTCCGTCCCAGACGACCGAATGTTTACCCGCCGCGTATTTTTTATTAACCAATTCTTTTACGGAACGTCCCATGATATCAAAAATCTCCAGTCGGACAGTTGCCCGTTCGGGGATTGCAAAAGGAATTACGGTGGAAGGATTGAACGGGTTCGGATAGTTGGCGCCCAACGAATAGTCTTTAACAATCGAAGTTTTTTGTTCAACG
>JAJRSN010000163.1 GCA_024278715.1 Calditrichota bacterium | reverse complement strand
TCACAGACACCAACACCGGGAATAATCTGTTCAGGGCAAAACAAATTCTTGATTCGCTGAATATGCCTTATTACATCATACCCGGCAATCACGATAGTAAATGGACGGATTCGGACCTGGAGAATTTTAAAACCTTTTGGGGCGATGATAAATTTAATTTTGATTACGGGGGTTTTAAATTTATCGGATTGCATCAGGGACCGGAATTGCGCATGGCAGACGGTCATTTTGCTCCGCACGACCTGCGATGGTTGAAACGGTTTTTACGGAATCTTAAAGACCCGCAGCAACCTCTGATTTTTGTCACTCATTATCCCCTTTCTCCGCCCTTTACCATCGATAATTATGACGTTTTTATGGATATTATCAAAAACTATCGCGTTGTGATGCTTTTAAACGGACACGGTCACCGGAACCGCAGAGGTTCGGCTTACGGCATTCCGCAAATTATGGGACGTTCTTCTTTGCGGGCGTCAAAGGAAAGAGGCGGCTACAACATTGTGGAATATCAGAACAACCAATTTACGTTTTACGAACGAATTACCGGAAACGCCACACTGCCTTCGTGGACAAATGTTTCATTATACCCGGAGCCCGCGGTAATCGACAGTTTAATCATTCGTCCCGATTTTAGTATTAATAATCAATTCCCCGCAGTTTCAAGGGTCTGGGAATTCGATGCTAATAATTTGATTACCGCCTCGCCGTCGGTTTTCGGCGGAAGAGTTTTTATTGGCGATATTAAAGGCATAATGCATGGCATAAATTTAGAGGACGGAAAAGAGCTTTGGACTTTTAGGAGCGGCGGGGGAATTTACGCCAAAGCCGCGGCGCAGAGTAAAAGTCTTGTTTTTACAAGCGCCGACAGCAATATTTACTGTTTGAATCCGAAAAACGGGGAATTGCTCTGGAAACACAAAACCAACAAACCCGAATTAGCCGTGCCTGTTGTTTACGGCGACACGGTTTTTGTCGGCGGAAGCGATCATAAATTCCGCGCATTAAATTTAACCGACGGAACCGCTTTCTGGGAATACGAACCTATTACCGGGTATGTGGAAACAAAGCCCTTATTGTTTAAGGACAAAGTAATATTCGGAGCCTGGGACCAAACGCTTTACGCGCTCAATCGAAAAGAGGGAACGCTTGCCTGGCAGTGGAAAGAAGGACGTCCGCATCTTCTTTACTCTCCGGCTGCTTGTTGGGCGGTGGCGGCGGATAAAAAAGTTTTTATTGTGGCGCCCGATCGTTTTATGACCGCCATTGACGACGCCACCGGGAAAACCGTCTGGCGCACTAATCTTTTCAAGGTTCGGGAGACCATCGGAATTTCGGAAGACGGCAGCAGGGTCTATGCCAAATGTATGCGTGATACCGTTTTTGCAGTCAATACGCGAAAAAACGAACCGTCTTATTTATGGGTCAGCGATTTTGATTTCGGGTATGATATTGCAAATTCCATGATTCGTGAAAAGGACGGTATTGCGTTCTTCGGTACTAAAAACGGTTTGATAGTCGCGTTTGAGGGTAAAACGGGAAGATTGCTCTGGAAACATAAAATCGGTAATACGCTGATTAATACATTACTGCCTTTGAGAGGGAAAAAAGTATTGGTTAGCACCATGGACGGATTGGTTGTTCTTTTAAGTTTTTAAAGCAAGGCTTTTAAATCGCTAATGAGTTTGTAAAAATTAAGAATATCCAATAAACATTTTCCCAGGGATTTTTAACAATTTTCTCGATTGACATCACAGACCTTTCAAGAATCATTTTTAATAAAATGAATTATATACTCGAAAGTTGTTCCCATAGTAATATAATTTGAAGGCCAGCCAAAAATTCCGATTCGATTAACAATGTTTGTTCGATCCCAGATAATAATATTTCTAAATTTGAACCCTACCTTTTCCAGAGCTTCAATAATAGCTATGTGGATCGGAATTCGTTCATTTTCCCACCACATATCGGCGACATTTATAACGCAATGACCCTTATCCCGCAATAACTTTTCATAAATCTGAGCAATTTCATGGGCATATTCTTTCAATTCCAGTGTGCCTAAATCTCGTTTGTCCTGGCTGTATTGTTCTATTTTATTGTATTGATCGTTTTTACGATATTCGCCGCGTCTGCTTTTATTTTTCCTTTTTCTGTTAAGAAGATTTGCATAAGGAGGCGAAGTAATTACCAGCTTAACCGTATTTTCATCCAGGTATTCTTTAATATTCCTTGCGTCATCGTTTACGGCGATTTGGGTGGATTCGTCGAATACTGAATGCTGGGCTAAACGTTCGTTGCATAAGGCGATGTATCTTTCATTCAAATCAAAACCGACCGCGTTTCTGTTTAAATCTTTTGCCGCAACCAGAGTTGTTCCGCTGCCTACAAAGGGGTCTAAAACCAATTCTCCCTTATGCGTAAATAATTCGATGCACTTTCTGGCAAGCGCTATGGGAAAGGTGGCGGGGTGGAGCTTTTTATCCCGAATATCCCGTTTTTCATAATAAAATTGCCACACGCCAATCTGGCTTTTAATCCATTCTTTCGGCGTAAGACAATTGATATGGTTTTCGGGACATTCACACGTACGCTGATATGGAATAACAAGTTTTTTACTTTTAGTTTCCGTGTTTAATTCTTCCATAATCTTATTTATTGACCTCTTTCAAAGTTTTAGGGTTAATCATTATACGCAGCCGCCTTTTAAAACAAATTCTGTTTGACGGTAATTATTTAATCTCAAACCATAACCAGGACAAACCGGTGCCATGCGGGAGAAAAGCTGTTAATAGTTATTGGTTAGCGGAAAGACGTAATGCGTGATGCGTAAAGAGTGACAAAGTGACGAGTAACCAGCAACCGGTGCCGCGTGACGCTTACACCCTTAACCCTTAACCCTTAACCCTTAACCCTTAAATGTTTAACAAATTCTGTCAAAAAAAGCAAAGATTTTAATGTTAATATATTATGTAAAAGCATGCAGGGCAAAGCGCAAAATAATAAAGCATTCGTCAAAAAAATATTTTATTCGGAATCCCTCGGAATCGTATTCAGTATTTAAGCGGCTTTGGCTGAATGGGACCATCCATCTTGGCGTGCACAAATTGATAAACAATCGGATTATCGGCGGTGTGTAATTCTTCCACGGATCCTTCGAACATTATCATGCCCATGTGCAGCATTACAACGCGATCGGCTATTCGGCTAACGCTTTGCATATCGTGAGTCACAATAATCGAGGTGACGTTTAGGCGATCGTTAAGTTCGTTAATCAAATGATCGATATTCGCCGCCATGATAGGATCAAGACCCGTTGTGGGCTCGTCATAGAGCACATATTTGGGATTCATTATGATTGCCCGCGCCAGAGCGACCCGCTTTTTCATTCCTCCGGACAATTCGGACGGCTTTAAATTTTCGATGCCCGGTAAGCCGACCATTTCTAATTTTTCGGCAACCTGTCTTTTAATTTCTTTGGGCGACAAATCGGTGTGCTCCACTAAAGGGAGGGCTATGTTCTCGGCGACCGTCATGGAATCGAATAAGGCTGAGCCCTGAAACAAAAAGCCAAATTGTTTCCGCAAATAGAAAAGATCTCTTTGGCTTACCTTTTTAATCGGAACCTGATCGACCAAAATATATCCCCTGTCGGGCTGCATTAAATTCAAAATATTTTTAAGCAATACGCTTTTACCGCATCCGCTGCGACCGATGATGACCAATTTCTCTCCGTCATAAACTTTTAAGTTCACATTACGGAGCACAATTTTTTCTTCGAATGACTTTTTAAGATTTACGATTTCGATCATAGCCAATAATCCCGTTTTTATTTTGCTCGGTCATTTCGGAAAACGCACACAAATCAAAAGAGCAAAACGGACAACAAATAATCATTTAGTAATATCAAGGCTGAAGAAAGCACAAAAGCCCGAATAGTGGATTTTCCGACGCCTTCCGCGCCGCCTTCGGTATTAAAACCCACATGACAGCCGATTATCGCGGTAACTCCTCCGAACACAAAGGCTTTGATCAACCCGGACATAACGTTCATTACCGTAAAAAACTCTTTGACGCTGCCGAAAAAAATTTCCGGGGAAAGACCCAAATTCAGATAAGCTACAAAATAAGCGCCCAAAAGTCCCACAAAATCGGCAAATATTGTCAATATGGGAACCATGATAAAACCGGAAAGGATTCTCGGCATGGCTAAGTAGCGCAGCGGATCGATAGCCAGCGCTTCCAGGGCATCGATTTGCTCGGTGACCTTCATCGTGCCGATTTCGGCTGCAATGGACGCCGAGACCCTTCCTGCCGCAACCAGAGCCGTTAAAACAGGTCCTAATTCGATAAATATTGCGATACTTGTGGCAGCGCCGAGATAGTTAAAAGAGATGTAGCCTTCCAATTGATAGGCGGTTTGCACGGAAGCCACGGCGCCGGCAAACACACCCACAAAGATAACCAGCGGCAGAGAACGAACGCCGATTTCCAGCATTTGTTGAAAGACCAGGTGGCGGTTTCGCCAGACTTCGGATAAGTATTTGAAAACGCGCCACACCATTATAAAAACAGCGCCCGCTTCCTGAAACAAGTAAAGCGTTCGATAACCGATCGATTCGATAAATTTGATCATTTCAAAAATCAACGCCAATTGAAATATAATGCATGGGTTTACTCGAGCTCACAAGGTCGTAGCGCCAGGCGACATCGTATTTTAAAATGAAGCCCAAAAAACTAAGGAAAACCCGCGTTCCGACTCCGTAACCCATTACGATATCTTTTAATCTTCCGTTTTTCATGCCCTTAAAACCCTTTTCAAATCTGGAATCCCACGCCGTTCCGATATCCGTAAATATCACGCCCTTTATATTTCCGAGCCTCATGGGAGGAAATCCCAATTGCATGTAGGGGATAAACGGAAAGCGAAACTCTCCGTTAAAAAGGAAAACGTTGTTTCCCGTTTTTTCATAAAAACGCGCGCCCCGCAAAGGCGTAATAAATTCGGAAAAATACACATCATAAATAGAGGTTAATCTTAAATCGCCGTTGAATTTGCGATTTAACCAATTGATTTCGCCTCCAAGAAAAAATTGTTGCGGATTTTTTCCCCGGCTTATTCCCGAATTTATTCGCAAACCTAATGAATAATTATCGCTCAGTTTAATGTACTTCCGCAAATCAACCAACAAAGTGGCAAATTCCGGACTGTTTTTGGTGTAATGCGGGCTTACCGTAAAACTAACCGATCCTCTGAAACCGTCTCTTGGCGCCGTATCCGTGTAGTACCATTCGGACGTATCGTGAACCAACCGCAAACCGGGCAAAATACTCCGCACGTTTTGAGAATAATTATTGATCAGCAGGTATTCCAGCGAAGAGTTCCACCAGTTCACATAAAAATCGACTCTTGTAAATTTGTTAAACGGTCTCGAAGCTAAAAACCAGGCGCCGTAATTTCGATATCGAATCAGTCCGTAATATCCCGAAAGATACGTATTGGCGTAATGGAAAAGCGTAATTCCGTAATCCGTCCGGCGCGGAAGATACCAGTATTGAAAATTGATGTAGCTGTTGCGCAAATCGAACACAAGATTTGTTCCGAGAAAAATTTTGTGATTGCCGAGAACATCGCTAAAGGCAATGGCTGTGTATCCCTGAAATCCCCATAAGGTATTATAATAAGCCGCGCCGTTTACAATGTCCGGCGAAAACTTGACTTTGTAATTTCGAACCTTGTAATGACCGTCGTTGAATTTGTACTCTTTTTTATTCAACCGAACCTTAACCTTTTTCACCTGCGTACGCCTTGCCATATCAGCAAACACATATTTGCTGTAATCGGTGCTTAACGGAACCTTTACCTGTTTTTGCACGGAATCGGCTTTAACCAACGTTCTGCGCGGTAAACTTTTCTTCTTTTTTTCTTTTTCCAGTCTTTCGAAAAACACGGTCTTTTTGAGCTGCACTGGACCCAGCTCCAGCGGATTTTTGATTAAATAAATATCCCAGCCGCCTTCCTCGAAAGAGGTAAAAACCAATTGCTTCCCATCCTGATCCAACGACAACTGAAAGGCGCCGGTTAACAAATTTGTAACAGCCCAGCTGCTATCCTTCTCCAAATCGTAACGGTAAATATTAAAAATTCCGTTCCGGTCGCTCACATAAAAGAGTGTTTTATTATCGGGAGCAAAAATAGGATCCGCTTCCCGGTAAGGCGTATCGGTAATCCGTTTCATTCCGGAGCCGTCTTTATTAACGATATAAATATCGTTGTTGCGGAAATTATGTTTTGAAATATCAAACTCTTTCGGAATGGAATCGGGATTCACATATTTGCCGCGGTCAGAGACAAACACAATCTTTTGCCCGTCGCTTGACCATTTTGGATAACCGTCCGAGAAAACATCATCGGTGATTTTTTTCAGCGACTCATCTTTAACATTGAAAATATAAATATCGCTTGCGCCGTCCATGTTTCCGATAAACGCAATTTCGTCTCCAGCCGGCGACCAGGTAGCGGAATAAATTCCGTCAAGATTAAACTTATATTGCTTAAAATCGTCTTTATCGAGATCGTAAATATAAATCGCGTCCTGATCTCCCGCTTTAGCCGCAAGAACTATTTTCCTGCCGTCCGGCGACCAGCCCATTCCGGGAGTTAACCATTTCAATTCTTCAAAATTGGTGGAGGTCTCCCCTTTGATTAATCGTTTAATAATTTTATTTTCAATGACATCCATTAAGTAGATGGATTGCTTTCCGCCCCGGTCGGACAAAAAGACCAGTTTATCGCCGCGCGGAGAAAGAGCGGGACTGCTGTTTAAAAAATTTCGTTTCTTTTTATGATCGGTTAATTGACGGGCAATATCGCTCGCTTCTTTGCGATCGGCAATATCGGGCCAATACTCTTTTCGCATTTGTTTTTGCCACTCTTCGGACAACTCTTTCAGATTAATCCCCAAAGCCGATTTAAAGGCGCCTTCAAAACGAAAGCTCCCCTTAATTTTATGCAATATTTCGCCAACCTTTTGCCGACCGTATTTTTCGGAGATATAACGAAAAAGACTTTGTCCGCCCTGATAAGCCAAATAATAACTCAGATATTCAATGGGCGGCAAATAGCCGGAAATAGTAGCGTCTCTTATAATCATATCCGCCCGAGTGTTCCAACCCACCGAAAGAAACTCCGCCAACCCCTCGGCAAACCAAGTCGGCACGGGCACGACCTGCCACGAAATTATGGACTGCAACGAACCGCCGTAAAGCATATCGTTCATCACCGCATGAACCAATTCATGATGAATTACGTGGCGGAATTGATCATACGAACCTTCATAAGGGATTACGACCCGATTTTTGAACAGCTCGGTAACCCCGCCGACGCCTTCCGGCAGAAATTCCTCGACCACGTTGGTTTGCTGAAAATCGTTGTGCGATTTATAAACAATAATAACCACTCGCTTGGAAAGGTCGTAATTAAAATCCTGCTGCAACTGGACATAAGATGTTTCCGCAATATTAGCCACAAAAGTAGCTAATTTATAACTTCCTTTATAAAAATAAACGTCGAAGTGCTCCGATTGTACATAATGCCAATCAAACTGTTTATACTGTACTTTGTTCTTCCCGAATTGAGCCCGCAACGGAAGTGATGTCAACATTAAAATAAAGATTAATGGCATCAATTTACGCATAATTTGCCTCCAACTAAACCGTTAAATTCAAAGTAAAGATAATCTAGTCAACATTCAAGACAAAAGTGATTTGAACATTTGATGTTTCACTATTATATTAATCCCGCTTATTAATAACGAAAATAACGTAAGATGAGTTCTGTGCAAAAATATTTTAACTTTTTCATTATCGCGGCTCTTTTGTTTTCATTCGGCTGTCAAAAACAAGATAAAACTAATCTGATTGACAAAAAAACATTTGGCGCTTTAATTGCCGAGATGATGACTATTCAATATCTAAAAATCGATAAAGAGGAAAAGACTCTTCTTGTCAAGAATTTGTTTTCCAAATATGGCGTTACCAAGGAAATGTTTGTAAAAACACGGGATTATTATTCAGAGGACCCCGTGTATTGGGAAAAAATTTTTAAGATAGTTAAGCAAAAACTAAACGAAGAAACCGTTAAGGAGCGCAGAAAAACGGAAAACCGCCCGCTAAAAGACGCGTTAAAAAAATACCCCGATAAATAACTTTGCAGAATATCCTAATCGGAGCGCTTTATTTTTTAGCCTTATTCACGTTCTTGCTTACTAAAAAATCCGCCCAGATTATTGTTGCAAGCGCGGGATTAAAATCCTCGATACCCACGGGATTTAGGCGCTCGTTAAAATGCAGACCTTCCGGAATATAGCCGAGAATTCCCTCATTTACCAAATCGAAAAGAGGCGTGAAATAATTTTTCCATATTTTATCGATTTTATCCGCGTCGCCCGAATATTTCAGCAGCGCCTGCACATAAAAGATAATTGTCCAGGGCCATACGGCGCCGTTGTAAAAATCAAGTAATTCGGTCGTGTCCGAATACTCGTTTTTTCGATATCCGCTGTCATAAATCGACTGGGAACGCAAGCCATAGGGCGTGAGCAATTCTTCTTCGATTCGGGATAAAACCTTTTTGGCAAAAGTATCGTCGCACACGGAAAAGGGCAAACAAAGAGGAATAATCTGATTAAGTCTAAAATCTTCGTTAGCCGAATCGTGATTAATAAAATCATAAAAAATTATTTTTGATTTACTAACAAATTTTTTATTAAAACTTTCCCGCACTTTTTCCGCCAGTTGCCGATATTTTGCGGTAAGACGCCGCTTTTTTAATTTTGAGCTGAAAAGTTCCAGAGTTTTTAAGGCGTTAAACCAAAGGGCGTTTACTTCTAACAATTTTCCGTAACGATACACCTCTTTATTTTCTTTTTTTAACGGGAACCACGAAACATTAATCGAACGATCGCCCGCAAAAACAAGCCCGTCTTTTCCGACATAAATATTAAACGTTGTTCCCTTTAAATAACAATCGACAATCGAGCGAAGTTTTTCGAATAACTGTCCTTCGATAAATTGCAAATCGCCGGTGACCTTGTAATACAAATAAATTACGTAGATCAGCCATAAGCCCAAATCCGCCTGATTGTACACCGGTTTTTCATCTTTTACGGGATAATTGGTGGGAAGCAGCCCGGAATCGAGATAGTTGAGAATATTCAGAATTGTGTTCTTAAAATGCGCGTAATTTTTTGTCGTGTAAAGGATAGCGGCTAATTCGAGCAAAAAGTGAAGCAGGTTCTTTTGATTATTCATCTGGGAAACAGGGAACTCAAATTTATCTTCGCGAAACAGAATAGATCGTTGCAACGACTTCCCTATTGGGGTTACCAAAGGATTACGGGTAGAATAATTGAACAAATTGAGATCCCGACGTTTGGTTTCCCGGTAGAATTGTTCTTCAAAATCCAGTTTAAAATCGTCCAGAGAATCGGTGGCAACAAAAAGATCGAATTTTTCGTAAGGTTTTAATTCCACCTGAAAAAAGCCCGGATTGAAAAGGTCTTCTTTGCTCTGCCCGTATTTTTGAAAATCTTTGGCATAAATAAAACTGTGGTACCACAAAGAAGCCGTAATGAATTCGCCTTTGTCAAAATAAATATACAATTCCGGCATTTCGGGTCGCGGCGCCCAGCGCACAAAAGAATTACCCAAATAGGTATCGGTGTTCAAACCCTGAATTTCGCGGTTTAACGAATTATTGAAACGCACGGCAATAAAGGGTTTAATAACCAGAGTAACCGGGCGTCCCTGATTCATTAATTCGTAACGGACAAGTAAAATGTTTTGATGTTCTAAAAGAAACAATACCTTGCGGATACGGCGGTCTTCGATTTTGTAAACAAAAGTGGGAAAAGGATTTAAAGAAAATTTTTCCTGATATTGATAGCCGTGAGGATAAATGCTGTCCTTATAGCGATTAGTCGAAATTTCGAACAAGCGATTCTCAATAAAAATAGTCTCTTCAAATTTGGCAAGCGTTACAACTTTTCGATCTAACAATGAATGAGGAACCACAAGCAATCCGTGTTCGCGGCGCAGGTTCATTCCGGTTATGCTTGAACCGGAATAGGCGCCAAGCGCATTTGATTCGAGCCATTCGTAACGTTGAAATTCATTGATATTATGCAACACATCCTTATGAAATTCCATAATCTTTCCTTCGTCTCCTGTTTTCATTGATTAAATACTAACTTAAGTTTTGTGAAAAATAAATTAAAAATCGTGTTTCATGTCAAAGAAAAATTGTTTTATTGAGCGCCCTTTCTTTTAATTACGGCAACAACCGTTTCCCATAATAATTTGAGATAGCCCTTTAAACTAACAACTTCGCGGTACTCTCCCAGACTCTCCTGTTCCAGAGCGGACAAAGAAATCAACGCCGATTGAAAGCTGTCGTGAAGCGCCCTGTCTTCCGCCGTTAAATCCGATCTTCCTCTTGCCTGCCAGAAACCGGCTAAGCCCAACCGTCCCTGAAAACGGATTTTGGCTACCTCCGACATATCGAGATTATCGTTCCTTAAACCTTCCGCCTGCAATATTTCCGCCTCTTGTTTCGGCAACGCCCAAATTCCCACCAGGCTCAAATCGCCTTTTAACACATTGATTAAAAGCGGCAACTCATCCAGACTTGTTTTTCTCAAAAATCTTCCTACTCGGGTTACCCGCGGATCATTCTCGATTTTTCGATAGGGACCCGATTTGTACACATTTTTGTTTTCAAATTCATTAAAGCGATTATCGGCATTCTCGTACATTGTACGAAAAACATAATATTTTACCGATTCTTCCTTTATATATTGATAGTGATTTTTATCTTTAGATTCAAATTTAGGTCTTTTTAATCTTTTACTAACATAAAACACAGTCCCGCGCGAATCCAATTTAATGAGAATTGCAATAATTAAAAAGAGGGGCAACAGAAAAATCAAACCGATTAATGCGATTGTTTTGTCAATCAAACCGATAATTAAACGATTTGCCTTAACCGTCAACGGCTCTTTTAAATAGTCGCTGATAATAAAATTTTCTTCCACAAACGTGCCGAATAAATTTTTCAGTGAAATGTAGCAATTCTTAGCCACAATAGAATCTCTCAATTCCACCATTTTGCCGATATAGGTGTTATCCAAAATAATGCTTTGAGTAATCGTTGCGCCACGATCTATTTTAACGTTGTTTCCTATGATCGCCGGACCGCGAACGGTAACTTCTTTGCCGATTTCGCAACGATCGCCGATCAAAATCGGTCCAACGGCGTCTTCTTCAAAATTAGCCTTGATCCTGCAGCCCCGCCCGATAATAATATCCTCTTTAACGGGTTTCCCCTCAATCCATTCTTTAAAAATCCCCTGTTCCAGCAATTTCAAATTTAATTTCCAGTAATAATGCAAAGAAGAGAGGGGTTCAAAAAGCCCGTCGGTTTTAATTACATTAATATCGACATTTTTTCGAATTAAAGCGGAGACCAGGTCTTGCGCTATCGAATTTATATTTTTGTCGTCAAGGAAATCTAAAAGATCGGGTTCTAACAAATACAGCCCGATTAAAAGCAGCGTCTTGTCATCTTCCCTCGATTTTTTAATCCGGTTTATTTTTAGCAGCTTTTTGCTTTCCGGATCGTACTGAATTTCAAAATGATTTTTAATCGGATTAAATTCGGCGCAAACCAGCGAAAGCATTTTTTTGGAAGCCTTATGTTCGGCGAAGACTTTTTCCCAGTTCAAAAAGGTAAAAAAATCGGCGTCACTGAAAATAAAAGGGGCATCCAAAGAGCTACGAATTTTTCGCAAACCGCGGAAATCGCCGTATAATTCTTTTTCCAGAGAATACGAAATTTTTACGCCCCACCGTTTTCCGTTCTTAAAATACCGCTCAACCTGTTCCGGGAAATTGTGAAGAATTATTTTAATATCTTCGATGCCCGCCTTTTTGGCTTGAAGAATGTAATATTCAAGCATCGGACGATTTAACAAAGGCGCCATCGCTTTGGGAATTAACCGGGTAAGCGGATTCAGAGAGTGATCCGCGCCTTTTACGAAAAAAACCGCTTTCATCCGACATCCTTAAATGATTTTCTGACCTCGAGACAATGTCTGTTATTTTCGTCAAGGATGAACCGGGTTTCGTCCATAAACTTCACAATGATCGAAAGTCCCATCCCCCCGGCTGAAATATGTTGAAGAATATCGTCAAGGGGCATATCCCTGACATTTTTTTTAAACCAGAGCTTTAAAGAACGTTCATTCTCCACATAGCCTCTCAGCTCACCGTCAAGCGTTGTTAAAATCAAATGATCGGTGCCTATGAGTTTTTTGGGATATGGCGGGTAGTATCCGTTAATTTTCATTCCCTTCCCCTCATCCGGAAAACGGATTAAAAGAGAGGGTTTTTGCAATTCAAAATAAATTGTTACCAATTGATCTTTTGATTTGGGCGTATGTTTTAAAATATTGACAAATGCCTCATTTACCGTTGACCTCAATTGTCGGGACAACAATTCGGGGTCTTTTACATCGAAATGTTGAATGAGAATATCCACAAAGTTCTCGACTGTCGCCAAATATTCCAGATTTGACGGCACGGACAAAATAATTTGTTTTTGCATGATTTTAAAAACTGTTTATTGCATCTTCCTGTTTATCAAAAATATCAAAAATCCGATAAAGTCTCGTTAATTCAAACATCGCGCGTACCGGCGGCTGTAAACCGACGATCTTTAAATCTCCGTTGCGCATTGTCGATTTTTTTAAGCCAGCCACCAGAGCCCCTAAAAAAGAACTATCCACAAATTCGCATTCACTTAAATCCACCACCACATTTGAGGTTTGTTCGTCGATCTTTTTAAGGAGCTCTTCTTTAAGCTGTCCCGAAAATTCAACGGTCGCGCGCTTCTTGTGAATTTTTGCCACCAGAACCCCGTTTTTTACATCAAATGAAAATTCCATATTTGCTCTCCTTTTACCTTATTATTTCGCTTGTAATTAAAACTCTTTAACCTGCCGTGAATACCGCCGGGATTAAAAATTTTGTTGTTTTTTCATTTTCCGCCTTTCCCCTATTTTAAAAACTAAAGCAGATAATCGGCGTTCCCCTTGCCGTGAACGGAAAGCCGACCGACCGTTTTTAAAGGGCAGGCTGCCTGTTTTCGGAACCCAAAAAGCCGTCTTACTTTTTGCGGGCTGCGCTGTTTGAACATTCGCTCATTCCGCTTGCGTAATTTTATCGATCATGGTCTTAAGATAGTACAACGGATTATCCGGTAAATCGATATTAAAGACGGATTTGAATCTGCTTATGTCTGCCGTAAATTTTACAACCTCAACCGTTCTCGGAGGATCAACAACAATCTTATTTTTCGTTTTGGTTAATTTCATAATTTGTTCCGCCAGTTCAAAGAGCGTTGTTCCTTTTCCCGAACCGATATTTGTCGGACCGTCTGGCGCTTCGGTATTGTTCATAGATTCCATCAACGCGGCAACGACAATTTCGATCGAAACAAAATCGATGAGCTGCTTACCGCCGTAAATATGAATATCCCGATGCTTAAACACATTATTTAAAAAGATCGGAATAACCCGGTCGAAATCCCTTTCGCCGTAAACATTAGCCAGCCGCAGAATTACAACTTCAAAGTCGTTCATGTTTTGAAAGACCTCGCAATACTTCTCTCCCGCCACCTTACTTGCGCCATAGATATTTTTTGAAGAGAGGGGATGTTTTTCATCGACCGGCAAATATTGCGCTTCGCCGTAAGCCTCGCGGGAAGAAGTAAAAATAACCCTTTTTACTCCGGCTGCTTTGCACGCCTTTAGTATGTTGAATGTTCCGACTACATTTGTTTTAAACGAGTAATTAATATTCTGCACCGCGCCCATCACGTTCGATTGCGCAGCCAGATGGAAGACGATCTCACTGTTCCGGCAGGCGTCCCGAACCTGTTCGTAAAAACGGATATCTTTATTTAAAAATTCAATCTTTCCTTTTTTCAGATGATTTTTTATGTTTTCGACTTTACCTCTGAACAAATTATCCAAAACGCGAACGGAATGTCCGGCGCTGACTAAACTATCGACCAGATGACTCCCGATAAATCCCGCTCCGCCCGTTACAAGAACCCGCATTTACGCTCCTTAAGGTTTTTTGAGTTGAGTTATTTATCGTCTTTTTTTTAGATAAGATTAGCAAATTCAGGATTTTGAAAGCAGCGGAAAACAAATTGCTCCGGCAACAGAACCCCTGAAAAGATCAAGTATCAGGGCGTCTTACGCGTCGAATTATTCCGCTGCGCTTAGCGTCCGGCAAAGGGTTAAATTCAGTTGAAGAGAATCGTCTGTTTTCAGAAATTCGATTTGCCGCAACAGGACAAAAATGAATCAACGCGCCTAAAAATTCCGCCGCCGATTATGCGAATAATTAAAGTAAAAACGCAAATTTCGGTTTTTTAAACCAAAATTTTAACAGTTCGGCAACAAATATTTAAATTCTTTAAAAAACAATCAAAAAATTTTTTACTCTATTTTAATAATAAACAAACATTTTTATTAAATACAAAAATATAGTGAATAATTTGCTTTGATTTTTTTAATGCTTTAAATTCAGACCTTCGTTTTTTTTGGTAAAATCGTGTTGTGAATGTTACAGTAGAGGAAACGATTTATGACGGGTTTTTACATTGCTTTGATTTTTTTCGTTACCGGCATGTTTTTAGTTACGGTAACATTATTATTTTCACGCTTACTTCAAACCAAAAAGCCCTCGCCCGATAAATATCTCACTTATGAGTGCGGTGAGTTACCTCAGGGAGGCGCCTGGATTCGTTTTAATAACCGCTTTTACATCATCGCTCTTATTTTTATCATCTTTGACGTGGAAATTGTCTTTATGTTTCCGTGGGCGGTTGTTTATGGCAAAATAGGTTTGCTCGCGTTTGTCGAGATGTTCATTTTTATTGTTGTTCTGTTGGTTGGTCTGGCTTATGTTTGGGCTAACGGCGACCTGCAATGGGTTAAGCCTCGTCCGAAACTTGAGCATCTACCTAAAGCGAAAGGGAAATAATAATGAGCGATACTATAGATCCCGGTTTGAGAAATAACGTCTTATTTACCACCATGGATAAACTGTTTTCCTGGGCGCGGCAGGGTTCTCCTTGGCCTATCACATTTGGTCTTGCCTGTTGCGCTATTGAGATGATGGCAACCGGCGCTTCTCGTTTTGATCTGGACAGATTGGGGATGTTTTTTCGTCCCAGTCCGCGGCAATCGGATATAATGATAGTTTCCGGAACGGTTACCATTAAAATGGCTCCTTTGCTCAGGCGTTTGTACAATCAGATGCCGGAACCCAAATATGTTATTTCGATGGGCAGTTGTTCCAACAGCGGCGGTCCTTACTGGCAGTACGGCTATCATGTTTTAAAAGGCGTCGATCAAATTGTTCCAGTGGATGTTTATGTGCCCGGCTGTCCGCCGCGCCCCGAAGCCTTGATCGACGGCATTCTGCAATTAAAAGAAAAAATCAAGAACGAGCGTATTTTCTCCAAAAAAGGATAATACTATGGAAGCCAAAGAAATTTATCAAAGACTAAAGGACGCTTTTCAGGACGATATCTTGGAGTTTAATGCAGAGGTTTTGCAGCCCTTCATAAAAATATCTCCCGATAAGACGGAAGAAATTGCTCAGTTTTTACGTGATAAAGATGATTTGGAATTCGACTATTTAATGTGCCTTTCCGGTTTGGATTTAGGCGAAAACCTCGGCGTTGTATATCACCTCTATTCCATGAAATTTAATCATAAAATCGTTTTAAAGACCGAGGTCAGTAAAGAACAGCCAAACGTTAATTCCGTTGCGAATATATGGCGCACCGCCGATTGGCATGAGCGCGAAGCTTATGACTTATTGGGCATCAATTTTGTGAACCATCCTGATCTGCGCAGGATACTGCTTCCCGACGACTGGGAAGGTCATCCCTTGCGCAAAGATTATCAACCGCCAAAATCATGGCATGGAATCCCTGTTACTTTAGCAAATGAGGAAGAACAAGATGGCGCAAACGAATAATTTTCCCGAAACGCGATTCGAGCTGGAAATTCCGGATCCTCTAAAAACGGACGAATTTATTTTAAATATGGGTCCGCAGCACCCCAGCACGCACGGCGTTTTAAGAGTGCTGTTAAAAACCGACGGCGAAATTGTCGAAAGCGCGACTCCTTACATCGGGTATCTGCACCGTACTTTTGAAAAGCACGCGGAGCGTATGACATGGCCTCAGGTTGTGCCTTATGTGGATCGTATGGACTACCTGGCGTCAATGAATAATAGTCTGGGCTACGCTTTGGCGGTCGAAAAGATGATGGGTCTGGAGGTTAACGAGCGGGCTCAGTACTTACGAATTATTGTTTCCGAGCTTAATCGTATTGCCAGCCATCTGGTCTTTTTGGGAACTTACGGTCTGGACGTCGGAGCTTTTACTCCCTTTTTGTACGGCTTTCGCGAACGGGAGCGAATTATTGATCTGTTCGAAGAAATTTCCGGCGGACGTCTGTTGTACAATTACATCTGGATTGGCGGCGTCGCCTTTGACGCTCCGGATGGCTGGTTGGAGAAGGTCAATGAATTTTGCGATTATTTTGAACCTAAAATAAAAGAATATAACGACCTTCTTACGTTTAATAAAATTTTCATCGAACGCACAGCCAATGTCGGCGTGATACCCGCCGATCTTGCCATTAATTACGGATTAAGCGGACCCACTCTGCGCGGTTCGGGCGTAAATTTTGATCTCCGCAAAAATGATCCGTACTGCATTTATGACCGCTTTGATTTTAACGTGTGCATAGGTAAAGGCGAACAGGGAACGGTCGGCGATTCCTGGGATCGTTACTATGTTCGTATCGAAGAGATGGTCGAATCGGCAAAAATCGTTCGTCAGGCTGTTAATCAAATTCCGGACGGTGACGCCAAGGAAACAGTTCCCAGAAATGTCAGAGTACCTGCCGGCGAAATTTATTTCAGGACGGAAACGCCGCGCGGCGAGCTGGGCTATTACATTGTTTCCGACGGCGGGAAAAATCCGGTTCGGGTAAAAGTAAGAGCGCCAGCTTTTTGTAATTTAAGCATCCTGCCGGCTGTGGCGCGCGGAACCATGGTTGCCGATCTCGTGGCAATTTTGGGAAGCCTTGATATCGTTCTTGGAGAAATTGATCGCTAACGAAATGATATGAGGAAGGTATGGAACCAATTTTAAAACTTTTTACTGAACTGCTGCCCGGTCTTTCACCACTATTACCCTATTGGTTGTTGGCTACATTGTCTGCCTTGATAGCCGCTCTGGTTCTTTTCGGATTTATTGCCGTTTTTGCGCTGTTTGCTATCTGGCTGGAACGTAAAATTTCGGCGCACATGCAAGACCGGCTCGGACCTATGGAAGTAGGGGGCTGGCACGGCTGGGCGCAAACTATTGCGGATACCTTTAAACTGCTGATGAAAGAAGACCTTATTCCGGAAAAAGCCGACCGCTTTTTGTTTAAACTGGCGCCCATGATCGTTTTTTCGGTATCCATCGCCAGTTTTGCGGTTTTGCCCTGGAGCCGAGACTTTATTCCCACCGATCTGAACGTCGGTTTACTCTATATTCTTTCCATTTCGTCATTGGCAGTCATCGGTATTTTGATGGGCGGCTGGGCATCGAACAATAAATGGTCGCTTTACGGAGCGATGCGCTCTGTGGCTCAGATCGTTTCTTATGAAATTCCCATCAGCCTGTCTTTAATCACCGTTATTTTAATTACCGGAACCCTGAGCATGCAGGGCATTGTTCAATCGCAACAGGGAAATTTTTTATCATGGAATATTTTCCACTATTTCCCGTTTATGTTTGTTGCTTTTGTTATTTATTTTATCGCTTCCCTGGCAGAAGTTAACCGCACCCCCTTTGATCTGCCGGAAGCGGAATCGGAACTTGTAGCCGGATTCCACACCGAATATTCGGGCATGCGGTTTGCGTTTTTCTTTTTAGCGGAATACGCCAACATGTTTATCGTTTCCGCCATTGCCGCCACCGCCTTTTTAGGAGGCTGGCTGCCGCCTTTTTCATTTCTCGACTTTATTCCGGGACCTTTCTGGTTTTTCGGTAAGTCGCTTTTTTTGGTTTTTGTTCAGATGTGGTTGCGCTGGACTTTGCCGCGCTTACGCGTTGATCAATTGATGTACACCTCGTGGAAGGTGTTAACTCCGTTCTCTTTTGTTCTGATTTTGATTGTAAGTTTTTGGCAATTGCTAACTCTGTAATAAAGGATGATTCCCATGAGAGAATATTTTAAGAATATATACGAAGCAATTGTGACAATTCTGATTGGAATGGGGGTTACCTTCAGGCATCTGTTTGTTCCCTCGGTTACATTACAATATCCGCATGAAAAGCTCAAACTCCCTGAACGATCCCGAATGAAGCTTTTTGTAAACATTGACGACTGCATCGGCTGCCGGCAATGCGAACGCGCCTGTCCCGTGGATTGTATTACGATAGATACCATTAAAGCAGGCAAGGACGAAGATTTAGGCGCGGCTTCAAACGGTCAAAAGAAGCGCTTCCATGTCACTAAATTCGATATCGATATGTCTTTATGCTGTTTCTGCAATCTGTGTACATTCCCCTGCCCGACCGAGTGTATTTACATGACGCCGGAGTTCGATTTTGCCACTTATGATCGCAATAATCTGATTTTTCATTTTTCCAATTACACTCCGGAGCAGGTACGGGAATTAAAAGAACGGGAAGCGCAGCAAAAAGCGGCTCTGGCAAATGCAAAAACCGGAAAAAAGCCGGAGCAAAAGTAAAATTTATAAATTCGGAAAAATCGATCTGTAGTCAAATAGATTAGAGAAAAGCGGAGAAAAATTGAATGGAAATGCAGGAAGTTTTATTTTACGCTATTATGGCGTTTACGATTTTTTCTGCGGTCATCGTTGCTTTTGCTAACAAGCTCATCCATTCTGCGTTTGCCCTGCTGTTTACTTTTGTAGGCTTTGCAGGACTTTATATTTATTTAAGCGCAGATTTTCTGGCTGTTACTCAGATTATCATCTATGTGGGCGGTATTCTGGTTTTGATTTTATTCGGCGTATTGATGACGCAAGATATTTACGACGTAAAAGCCATAGCGGCTCACAATCCTTTGCTGCTAAGTTTGGGCGGCGGCGCTTTTACCGCCATTATTCTGGCGGTTCTTATAAGTAAAAAGCCATGGTTTACCCTGTTAAACAAAGAATTTGAACCGACTACCGCTACTATCGGCAAGTTGATTTTGTATGAATATCTTTTACCTTTTGAAATTGCCTCGATATTACTTTTGGGCGCTTTAATAGGAGCCGTTTATCTTGCACGTGCGGAGGACAAGGACAAATGAATTCAATAATTCCTTATTTGATTGTCGGAGCAATAGTTTTTGTGCTTGGTATTTTTACCATTGTTTACAAAAAAAATGCCGTCGGAATTTTAATGGGCATCGAGCTGGTGCTAAATTCGGTTAACATTAATTTTATTGCTTTCGCCAAATTTGTCGATACGGGCATCCACGGTCAAATTATCTCTATTTTTGTGATTATTCTTGCGGCAGCCGAAGCGGCGATTGCTCTGGCTATTATTTTGAATATTTATCGTATGAAAGCCACTGTGGACGTGACACAATTGAATAAAATGAAACACTAATAAAGCGATTGCAGGAGAAAATATGATTACGCTTGCGCTTTATATCTGGTTACTGCCTCTACTGGCGTTTACAATTCAGATTTTTCTTGGTAAACGACTACCCCGTAAGGGCGATTGGGTCTCGGTTTCTGCGATCGGAATCTCCTTTGCTCTGTCTTTGATTCTGTTTATCAGAATGTTATCAAATTACTCGCCGGACTTTCAGGTAACCGCCTCCGTGCCATGGATTAACATCGGGCAGTTCAAAATCGATATGGGAATTTATATCGATAATTTTGCAATTGTCATGCTCATGGTTGTTACAACGGTGAGTTTTCTGGTTCACATCTATTCCATAGGTTACATGGCGGGAGATCCCTTATACAACCGTTTTTTTGCCTACCTGTCGCTCTTTAGCTTTTCGATGCTGGGTCTGGTTTTGTTCGACAATTTATTCGGCATTTTTGTCATGTGGGAATTGGTGGGAATTTGTTCCTACCTGTTGATCGGCTATTATTTTGAGAAAGATTCAGCCGCCAATGCCGGTAAGAAAGCGTTTATTACAAACCGCATCGGCGATTTCGGATTTTTATTGGGTCTGTTGGTTGTGTTTACAGCCATCGGAAGTTTTAATTTATCTGATGTTTATCAGGGCGTGGTTCAGGGAAAATTGAGCGGCGGTTTACTCACTGCTGCGGGAATTCTCTTGTTTTGTGGAGCTATAGGGAAGTCGGCTCAGTTTCCGTTGCACGTATGGCTGCCGGACGCCATGGAGGGCCCCACCCCTGTTAGCGCTTTAATACACGCCGCAACCATGGTAGCAGCCGGCGTCTATCTTGTGGCTCGGATTTCGTTCATGCTTTCATTCGACGCCATGTTGGTGGTCGCTTATATCGGCGGTTTTACCGCACTTTTTGCCGCAACCATCGCCATCACTCAAAACGATATTAAACGCGTGCTGGCTTATTCCACCATCAGTCAGCTTGGGTACATGATCATGGCAATGGGCGTGGGCGCTTATTCAGCCGGTTTTTTCCACCTGGTTACTCATGCCATGTTTAAAGCCGGTCTGTTCCTGGGTTCCGGTTCGGTAATCCACGCCATGCATCACGCCATGGAAAAAACGCACGTTCACGAAGACCCCAACGACATCCGTTTGATGGGCGGATTTAAAAATAAAATGCCGGCTACTTACATTACCTTTTTGGTCTTTACTCTGGCAATTTCCGGTATCCCCTTCTTCTCCGGATTTTTAAGCAAAGACGCAATTTTAGGCGGAACTCTTGCTTTTGCCATGAGTCAGTCTAATCCGGTCCATTATTTACTTCCTTTCTTTGGTTTTACGGCGGCTATTATTACGGCGTTTTACATGTTCCGAGTGGTCATCAAAACCTTTTACGGCGAACCTAAACGTCCCGATTTGTACGAACACATTCACGAAAGCCCAAAAGTGATGACAGTGCCTTTAATGGTTTTAGCCTCACTGAGCATTTTTATTTTTTACACGCTGCCTTCGTTCAATCCCATAAGCGCGGAACAGGGCTGGTACGAACAGCTAATCGAAAAACCGGCGTCCGCGGTCAGCGCGCAATTGGGTTATCCCGTATTGGAAATTTCGGAACAGATCGAACATTCAGCCCATGTAAACGGAATGATGATTTCCATTCTGTTCGCATTGACCGGTATTGCACTGGCTTTTCTGTTTTACTTCTGGAAAAAGGTTGATGTTGAAGCTCTGACGGAAAAAATAAAACCCTTATACACATTGTCTTATCATAAATACTTTTTTGACGAATTGTACAACGCTACTGTGGTTAAAGGTTTGTTAGCCTGGAACAACATTTTGGCGTGGTTCGATTTTCACGTTATCGATGGAATTGTGAACGGTTCCGCATTCATTATGCGTCATTTTTCATCCTTTACCGGAAGGTTTGATTTGGGATTCATCGACGGTCTGGTTAACGCCGTCGGCGATTTAACCCAGGATGTGGGACAGAGCGTACGGAAAATTCAGACCGGTCAGGTGCAATACTACATTTTAGGAGCGCTTGCCGGATTGGTGTTGATTATTGTTACGGTGTTGATTTAAACAATTGAAGGCAATATTTAAAGCAGTAAACGAGAATTTCGGAAATAAATCCCGGAACGTTATTCCAAGCGGCATAGCGGTCGAAGAACTCCGGGTTTGTAATTAAGAAAGATAATTAACGGTTTGAATTGGAAAGAGATAAATAGGAGTCAGGTTTATGGGATTGCTTAGCCTTGTTACATTTATACCGGTTTTTGGCGCCTTAATCGTGCTTCTTATTCCCAGACAAAATGAAAAAGCGGTTAAAATCGTCTCTGCCGTCATTACTTTTATTCCCTTTGTTTTGGCAACCTACATGTGGGGACAATTCAACTACACAATGAGCGGCATAAACAATGAAGCTCAATTCCAGTTTGTTCAACATTTTAAGTGGATTCCCGCTTACAATATCGAATACTTTATTGGTGTGGACGGACTGAGTTTCCCCATGGTTTGGTTGACAACGCTGCTCAGTTTTCTGGCAATTATAGCATCATGGAATATTAACAAAGCCGTAAAAGGCTATTTTGCTTTATTCCTGCTATTGGAAACCGGAATGCTGGGTGTTTTTGTTTCACTCGATTTTTTCCTGTTTTACATCTTTTGGGAAGTAATGTTGTTACCGATGTACTTTTTAATCGGTATCTGGGGCGGTCCGCGTCGGGAATATGCCGCGATTAAATTCTTTTTATATACTTTGCTCGGATCGGTTTTGATGCTGATCGTCATGTTGGCGCTTTATTTTAACGTTAAAGATCCCGTTACCGGCGGACACACCTTTAACATGCTGCACATGATGAACCAAAGCAATCATTCCGGTTGGCTGCTTGGCGTTGACGTTCGCCTTTGGTTGTATATATTGTTGTTCATCGGATTTGCCATTAAAGTGCCTATTTTTCCGTTCCACACATGGTTACCCGACGCGCACGTGGAAGCACCCACCGCTATCAGCGTAATCCTTGCCGGAATTTTATTAAAGATGGGAACCTACGGACTCTTCCGCATCAGTTATCCCATTTTTCCGGATGTGGCGGTTAAAACATCGTACATGCTCGCTGTGCTTGGCGTTATCAACATTCTTTACGGGGCTTTTGTCGCCATGGCGCAAAAAGACCTTAAGAAAATGGTGGCATATTCCAGTGTTTCGCACATGGGATTTGTTTTGTTGGGAATGTCCACTTTTACCGATGCCGGAATGAACGGCGCTCTTTTTCAAATGTTCAGCCACGGTATGATCACCGCTATGCTCTTCTTGTTAGTGGGCGTAATTTACGATCGCGCTCATCATCGCGAAATTGCAGGCTTTGGCGGTCTTGCCGTAAAAATGCCGATTTTCGCGGGCGTAGCCACTTTAGCTTTTTTTGCCGCTCTCGGTCTGCCCGGAATGACAGGATTTATTGCCGAAGTTATGGTTTTCATCGGCACGTTTAGTGTTTACAGAACGCTTACTATTCTTGCCGTGTTGGGCATTATCGTTACCGCATCTTACATTTTGTGGACCGTGCAGCGTGTGTTCTTGGGTAAATTGAATCCAAAATACGAAAACATTTCCGAAATTAGCGGTCGCGAACTGTTCACTTTGGTTCCCCTTGGAATTCTGGTTATTCTGTTTGGCATCTATCCGATTCCGATTCTGAATCTATTTCGCGCATCGATGACCCATTTAATTAACCTAATTCCGTAATTGTGGTTGGCTAAAAGGAAATTGGACCTATGGATAACTTGAGTAGTTTATCGTACTTTGTACCGGAATTGTTTTTAAGTGCAGCAATATTAATAATCATTATCGTTGATTTGCTTCTGAAAGAGGAGCGGAAAATCTGGACGGGATTTCTGTCGGCGGCTGCACTGATCATAAGCACATTCTTAATTTTTCAACAATACCGGCTATCCGCCAGTGAAATCTTCCATGGCATGTTAGTCGTTGACTCCATGGCAGTGCTGATCAAATTGATTATCGCCGTCTCAACGACCGTCATTATCCTGTTTTCGCTGCCCTTTATTAAAACAAAATCCGAATATTACATGCTTTTACTAATCACCACGCTGGGCATGTTTCTGATGGCAGGGGTTAACGACATCTTGATGATTATACTCGCCATGGAACTGGTCGGATTGATGTCATACGTTCTCGCCGGCTTTACCAAACGCAATCTGCTATCGAACGAAGGTTCGTTAAAATACATTCTTTACGCAGCAACAAGCACCGGAGTGATGGCGTTTGGCTTTTCTTATCTTTACGGAATGACCGGACAGACAAACCTGTTCAAAATTCAACAGGCTTTACTTGCCAATCCGCCGCAGCAGGCTGCCTTCTTTATTGTAATGATTTTGATTTTAGCTGGTCTGGGTTACAAAATTGCCATGGTGCCGTTCCATTTTTGGCTGCCGGATGTTTACGAAGGCGCGCCCACCCCGATTACAGCTTTCCTTTCGGTAGGTCCCAAGGCTGCCGGAATAGCTGTTTTGATTCGCTTTTTTACCACCGTGGTTTCTCATTCCGCGCCCGGAGCCGCGCTCTCGTTTTTGCAGAATTTACAGGTGCATATTCCCATGCTGTTAGCCGTTCTTGCCGTACTGACCATGACCCTGGGAAACGTTGTGGCGCTGCGCCAGACAAACATTAAACGATTGATGGCTTACTCTTCCATTGCACACGCCGGCTACATGATTATGGCTATGGTCGTGTTTAACGCTCAGGGCTATCAGGCGATTCTGTTTTACCTGATTGTTTACCTGTTCATGAACTTCGGCGCATTCTGGGTTATTATCATAATGACTCAAAAGTTGGGCAGCGAAGAAATTGATGCCTTTAAAGGGCTGGGTTACCGGGCACCTTATACCGCGGTTTCCATGGCGATCTTCCTTTTCTCATTGACCGGGCTGCCGCCGTTAGCCGGTTTTATCGGAAAATTTTATCTGTTTTCCGCAGTGGTCAAAGCCGATTGGTATGTGTTAGCCTTGCTCGGCGTTTTGAACAGCGTTATCTCGTTGTACTACTACGCCAATATCGTGCGCGAAATGTTTTTACGTACTACCGAAACGCAGGTCGATATTCCCGTTTCTCTTTACGACAAGGTATTGCTGACTTTGATGCTTGTTCCTACCGTGCTTTTCGGGATTTACTGGAATCCGGTTTTAAGGCTGACGGAGATTTCATTTAATATTCTGCGCTAAATTTACGACCCTTTAAAAGTTCAACCCGTGTCCCGCCAAGGCGGGACACGGGTTTTCTGTTTTAAAACGGCAAAGGATTTTTCTCTGTTTTAAAAAAAGCGTTTATCCTTCTCCGGTTACACAACCCGCTGCCGACCGTCTTCCGTTCAATCTGCTTAACTCCGCCCAGGCAATCCGTTTATTGAGTTGCCCGAACTAATTTTTTCTGAAATAATAAATAGAACCCGCAGAATAAACGGCTAACGAAAAAAACAGAAATACCGGAAAAAAAACATTGCCGGTTAATATTCCCTCTTTGTACATGGCGTAAATAAAAAACACGGCAACAATGGTCGCCGGAAAGGTAAGCGCCGCCGCCTGAGTCATGTTCCAGTTCTGTTTTTCGTCAAAAAGCTCATCGCTGCCCTTAACTTTAAACAACATGCCGACATACAAATAGATAAAGAACACGGGCAGCAAAATCAGTTCAAAATAATGTTTATTCATAATCAGGTCCTGCATCAGAAAGGTAAGAACCAATCCCAGAACGCCAAACACAATTCCTATCACATTAATAACGTAAAACAGAGTAACGCTCATCTTCATTTTTTCGGAAAGTTTGGTTTTGGGAAGAATCCAAAAGAACAGCGCCGCCAACAAAAGAACGATGAGTAAAAAAACTTTGATGTTCATTTTGCGATCTCCTTTTTCCTGCTTTTCTTAATCTTGATTATCGTCTATGATAAAAAAAATCTCTTCCACCGCTTTGCCGAAAAATCGGGCTATTTTGAGCGCCAGCAACGCCGAAGGCACATATCTTCCCTTTTCGATGGAAATAATGGTCTGTCTGGTCACGCCTATTGCTTCTGCCAGCTTGTGCTGCGAGGTTTCATCTTTTTCGAAACGGCAGCGACGCAAATTGTTTCCTAACCGCATGACAAATCCCGTTGTTAATTTTTTTTACTTTATGTTTAGTTTGCTTTACACATTGTAAACAATTTTCGCCCAATTGTCAAGTTTGTTTTACATAGCGCAACGCATCCTTTTGTATTGCGCGAATAACCGAACGATTGATTTGAAGATGAGAGTGGGAAATTCCGGCTCCGGATACAGATCGGAGAAAAAAGATAAAACAAGGCAGTCGGTCAAAAAGCGGGAAGCAACGAGCGGAAAGAGAATCTTCTTTTCTTTTTCAGAGGGACAACAACGCCTTTGCCGTTAAATTGCAATCAGAAAAATATGCAAATATGAAGATTAACGCCAAATTACCGGTTTCGGAGGCTTGCTTTACGGATTGGCGTTTAACAATGGCGCAGCCGAGAAATTTAAAAACATTCTTCATAAAATCGGCTTCACCCATTCCGGCAATACGTTATTCATTTTAAGGTCATATTGATTTTTTACCAATTACTATTGGCGTTTATGAAGTAAAAAATATAAAACCGGCAAAACGAATAAAACGAATAATAATGAACTAATCATTCCTCCGATACCTGTTAAGGCAAGCGTAAACCAGAGATCATTTGCTTTTTTATCGGCTAAAACAATCATCGGCAGAAATCCTAAAATAGTTGTGAATGTTGTCAGGAATATCGGTCTAAGATGCTGTACGCTTCCTTTAACAATTGATCTGATTAAATTCTTACTTTCGTTTAATAAATTTTGGTATTTACTCACAAGAATAATCGAATTGTTCACCACAATACCGCTGATAAACAAAACGCCGACATAGGCTGATTTATTAAAAATTGTATCCGTCAGATAAAAGATGACAAAAATACCGATCAAGCCGGCGGGAATGGTTAAAAAAATTATTAAAGGGTCCAAAAACGATTCGTATAATGAAGCGGTGACCATGTAAATAAAAACCAATCCCAAAAGAATAATAAATAGTAAATCATTACTTCCTTCCGTTTTTCTCCTCCAATGTAATGGGAATATTTTATATCCAATCGGTATTTTAAAATCTTTTAAAACATTATCCAAATACTGCTCTCCAAAGCGATAAGGTCCCAAATAATCAAAACTCAACATACGAATGTATTCCTGATTTTCGCGGTGTATTTCCGACATTACCGGCTGTTTACGAGTAACGGAAAATTGATTAATTCTGAATGGCGCACGATTCGCCGCTTGTAACCACATATTTTTAAAAGAATCCAATTGTAAACCGTCAGAATAAACGGATTTTATTGATAAATATTTTTCTTCATTACCCAATTTTATCCGCTCGCCTGTTAATGTTTCTGTTGTATATAATCGAATTAACGGTATAACGTCAACGGGTTTTAAGCCAATGTTTGCCAGTTTACGGCGATTTATATTCATCTGTAAATCATACAAAGGTTCAAACCGAAATCCGATCGGAGCATTAATATCAACATTACGAATGCGAACATTTTTCTCCAATTCATTTTGTAAACGTAAAGCGATATTTTTCAATTCATTATAGTTATAACCGGTAAGTTTTATTCTAAAAGGCGAAACCGATCCGTAAAATCCGCTTGCATAAGGATCGCCATAACCGGAAACAGAAATGTAAACGCCTCCCACTTTAGTGGCTCTTTGAATCAATAGTTCTTTCAGATAATACGGAAGATAAGAATAATCATACTCCTTTTTAAACGAGACGCTTAAATAAGCGGAGGAAGGACTAATTGTTGTTTCAGTTTTTTCAATACCCTGCTGTGACAGGGCTATTTTTTCAAATTCAAGGATAATTTTTTCACTGATTCCCAGATCGCTTCCTTGAGGCATTCTTATGTAAACCGAAAGCATGTTTCCGCGCCACCACCTCCAGGGTTCGCCACGTTGCACGTATTTAAAAAATAGATAAGTCGCTCCGCCGAATAAAGGATCTATATATTCTCTCGCCTTTTGATAAAAAGGGCTGCCTATTGTGCCATTATAAATTTTTATCGGGTATTCGGACCATTTATTATTGGTTTTTTCTTCTAATGTTTGAGGCAGCAGCCACAAAGGTATGCCAAATGCCAAAACAGACAATATAAGAATGAGTTTTTTCCATCTCAGAATTTTCAATAAAAATTTTTGGTAAACCCGTTTTATGATATTATTGGATATTAAATTTTTGTTATGGGGCTTTTTTATCCTTTTAGTAATCTGCCAATAAGATGCGGGTATAAATGTGAAGGAAAATATTACAGAAGCAATCAAGGCTATTGCCACCACAAAAGCAAAAGAGATGTAATAAATTCTCATTTTCCCTGAAAGAAAAATAAAAGGCAATAAAGCGGCTAACGTGGTAAGCATAGAGGCAAAGATAGGAAAAATTATTTTTGAAGTGTGTTCTATAATTTGTTTTTTATCGCTAAACGGTTCAATGGCATCAAAAGAGAGAATAGAATTATCAACAATAAAACCAAGTCCTAAAGCCAGACCCGCCAATGTTAACAGATTAATTGAATATCCCATGAATTTAATTAAAATAAATACCGTGAGAACAGCCAATACAATACTTAAAATGATCACAAAGGTAAAATACAAGCGTTTTAATACAATATACAGTAAAACAAACATTGCAATTAAAGCGAATAATGTTCTTGAAATCAAATCATTGATAGCCCTTCTAACAGGACGGCTGGCATCATTAACTAATATTAGCTGAT
>JAJRSN010000162.1 GCA_024278715.1 Calditrichota bacterium | reverse complement strand
CATATATTTTTGTAAAATTCGGGCGTCATTGATAACAAACAATGAGGAAATTTATGCCTAAGAAAATTTATTATGAACCTTCCAGAACTTTAATGGAATTTCGTCTGTTGCCCGGATTAACCACAGAAGAAACATTAATCTACAATATCTCGCTGCGAACGCCGATGGTCTATTCCGAAGAAGATAATCCAAAATACTATTTGAATATTCCTGTTGCCGCCGCCGCCATGCAGTCGGTTTCCGGAGTGGAAATGGGGATTGAACTGGCAAAACTGGGAGGCACCGCTTTTATTTACTGCTCTCAACCTGTTGAGCAGCAGGCGGAGATGATTCGCAAAATCAAACGTTACAAGGCGGGCTTTGTACCTCCCGAAACCGTGAAACCGGATACGCTGATTCGTGATTTGTACGAATTGACCCGTCAGCGCGGTTACAACACCTTTCCGGTAGTGGATGAAAACAACAAGCTGCTGGGAATTATTACCAAGAATGACTACGACGTGAAGCCCCATGGCGATTTACCGGTTAAGGAACGGATGATTCCCAGAAAAGAACTGAAAGTCGGTGAGAATATCGAAAATATCAAAGAAGCCAACACGCTTCTGCGCGAAACTCATCAGTCAGTATTGCCTATCGTGGATGAACAGGATCATTTGCTGTATCTTGTATTCCGCAAAGACATCCGAAATCATCTGGACAATCCTTATGAAATTCTGGACGAACGCAAAAGGTACTTTGCCAGCGCGGCTATCAACACGCACGATTATCAGTCTCGCGTGCCCGCTCTTGTTGAAGCGGGAGTTGATTTGCTTGCTCTCGATTCTTCGGACGGTTATTCGGTTTTTCAAGCCCGGACGCTTGACTGGATTCGTGAGCATTACCCCGACCTACCCGTGATCGGCGGAAATATCATCACCGAAGACGGGTTTGATTTTTTGGTTGAGCACGGAGCGCGCGGCGTTAAAATCGGTATGGGCAGCGGTTCGATTTGTATTACGCAGGAACAAAAGGGAACCGGACGCGGACTGGCAACGTCGATAATCAAGGTAGCCGAAGCGCGCGACCGTTATTTTAAGAAGACCGGGAAATACATTCCATTAATCGCCGACGGCGGCATCGTGAATTCCAAAGACATTGTAATTGCCCTTGCTCTTGGCGCCGATTATGTGATGATGGGGCGTTATTTTGCCCGCATGGATGAATCGCCAACCGAAAAAGTGACCATTCACAATCGGGTAATGAAGCCTTACTGGGGCGAAGGTTCTGCCCGGGCGCGCGAATGGAAAGAAGCCCGTTACCATCAACTTATTTTTGTGGAAGGCGTTGAGGGTTTTGTACAGTATGCAGGCAAATTACGCGACAACCTGCCCGAAACGTTAGCCAAAATCAAGGCTGCCATGTCTTCGGTCGGCGCAGCGAACATTAAAGAACTGCACGAAAAGGCGGAATTGGAAGTGGTCTCCGCGCTTTCCATACGCGAGGGCAAGGCTCACGACATTTATCTGCCGGGCAGTGAAAATGATTATACCGCGATAGATTGGGGAAATTAAAATGGCAAAATACATCGTTTTAGGAGCCCAGTGGGGCGACGAAGGAAAGGGTAAAATTGTTGATCTTTTAGCCGGTCACATGGATCTTGTGGTGCGCTTTCAGGGAGGCGCAAATGCCGGACACACGGTTATTATCGGTGATCAAAAATACATTATGCATCTTATCCCGGGCGGTATTGTTTCCGGCAAGGCGGTCAATGTTATCGGTAACGGATGCGTGGTCGATCCCATCACCTTTGCCGAAGAGATGGACTATTTGCAGAAAAAAGGGATCGAAGTTTCTCCGGAAAAGCTGGTGATTTCGGCTCAGGCGCACATGGTTACTCCGGTGCACAAATACCTGGATCGCGTGCTGAATAAAAAGATCGGGACTACCGGGCGGGGAATCGGTCCGGCTTACACGGATAAAATTCAACGGACGGGCATTCGTTTAGAATCGATTTTGGACGGCAGTTTTGTGGAACGATTCAAACAGAACGCTCAATTGTATTCTCAGTTTGCAACTCAATTGTACGCCGAAAAATTCATTAATGTGGACGAATCGATTGAACAGTTAAAAGTAGCCGGAGAGCGTATTAAACCGTTCATTAACGACACCATTGAAATCATTGCTGATTTTGTGCGCAAAGACGCCGATATCTTGTACGAAGGCGCTCAGGGCACGATGTTGGACGTGGATCACGGAACTTATCCTTTTGTGACCTCTTCTTCCACAACCATTGGCGGCGCTTACACAGGCGGCGGGGTGTACATCGATTTTGACAAGCGCATCGGATTGGTTAAGGCTTACACCACAAGAGTGGGAGAGGGTCCCTTTCCGACCGAATTGAACGACGAAACAGGCGAACTTTTGCGCAAGCGGGGCAACGAATTCGGAGCTACGACCGGACGCCCCAGACGCTGCGGCTGGCTCGATTTAAAGCTGGTGCAGCGGGCGCAAATTATTAACGGCTTTAACTACATCTCGCTTAGTAAACTCAGTTGCCTTTCGGGATTTAAGACCATCAAGGCAGCGGTGGACTACAACGCACAGGGCGAGCCCGTGTACGAAGAGTTCCCCGGATGGGAAGAAGAGATCGAAGGGATTACGGATTTGGAGCGGTTGCCGCAGAATGCGCGCAAATATATCGATTTTATTGAACAATACTTGGGAGTGCCGATCGGACTTGTTTCCACCGGTCCGGATCGGAATCATGTGATTTTTAAAGAGGCTTTATGGTAGTGTTAGGCTTTCCTGAAATTTAAGGAAAGTCCGAAAAGCGAAAGACCGGATTATGAATAAAAAACAACAAAGCGGCGTGGATATTGATCTCGGAAACCGCTGTTCGAAAATCGCTTACGACTGGGCTAAAAAAACTTTTTCATTACGTCCTGCCGGAAGCGGAAATCCCGTTGTGGGACTCGAAGGCGCCTTTTCCAATGTGATGGATTACCGCGGCGTTAAAATCGGCATATCTTCCGACGGCATAGGCACCAAAATCGAATTAGCCGAACGCACGGGAATCTACAATACCATCGGATTTGATCTGATCGCCATGGTATCCGACGACCTGGCGGCAAACGGTCTGGAAACCGTGAATCTTTCCAATATTCTGGATGTGGATTTTTTGGACGCCGCGATAGTGGATCAATTGATGGAAGGTTTGTACCGGGCAGCCGAATTTGCGCGCATCACCGTAACCGGAGGCGAAATTGCCGAATTGGGGGAACGCATCAACGGTTGGGGCGAAGGCATGCACTTTAACTGGGCGGCAACCGGCGTAGGAATTTTACCGGAAGGCGCGCAAGTTATCGACGGAAGTAAGGTTAGGGAAGGCGATTCGATTATTAGCCTGAAAAGCCGCGGATTCCGCAGCAACGGATTTTCTCTTTTAAGAAAAATTATGCACGAAAAATTTGGGGATCTCTGGCATAGAGAACCCTACTCTACGCAAAAAAACTGGGGCGAAGCTCTTTTAACCCCTTCACTGATTTACACCCCACTCATCGTGGACTTGATTAAATCCAATATTGAAATCCATGCAATCGCCCATATTACCGGCGGCGGAATCGGAGACAATCTATCGCGGGCGCTAAAGACTTCCGGATTGGGCGCAGAGCTAAACTCTTTATTTGAACCTCCGGATTTTATGCTTAAAGTGCAGGAATTAGGCGAGGTTCCGGAAGATCAGGCGTATCGGCTATGGAACATGGGTAACGGAATGCTTTTAATTGTGCCGCCT
>JAJRSN010000161.1 GCA_024278715.1 Calditrichota bacterium | reverse complement strand
GACGGGCGGCGTCTGGCGTTTGTTTCGCGGCGAATTGCCAATAATACCGACGTCTGGATGGTTTTTTTACGGAAAGAAGACCAACAACGTACGAATGAAGAGTGGGAAGAGTTTTTTTCTGCCAAAAAGAAAAAAGACACAACCAAAACAGCGGAAGTAAAAATCGATGATCCCGCCAATTTGTTCAAGCATCTTCGTCGGGTAACCTCTTTGCCCGGCAGCGAAACCGAATTTGTCTGGTCGCCGGACGGTCAATTCGTGGTTTTCAGAACCAATACCGCGGGGAAGAGCGATCTCTGGAAAGTTAAATGGAACGGCAAAGACTTAAAATCATTGACCAGAGGCGGAACCCAACCGTTCAATTTGATCTGGCACAAAAAGAACAAACGCATTTATTTTATTAAAAAGAACGGATTGTTGAGTTCCGTAAATCCCGAAGGCAAAGAACCGAAAACAATAAAATTTAAAGCCAACTTGCGGGTGGCAAAATTCCGCGAACAAAGGCAAAAATTCAACGAAGCCTGGCGTACGCTTAACGAACGATTTTACGATCCCGAATTTCACGGCGCAAACTGGAAAACGATTTATGAAAAGTACAAAGAAGCAGCCGCCAATGCTCCGAGTCCGCGTGATTTTAACGACATTGTGCGCATGATGTTGGGAGAGCTGAATGCATCGCATCTGGGAATTTCAGGACCGGCAAATAGTCCGCAGGTGGTCAGCGGAATGTTGGGATTGCGTTACGATCCGCATTATGAAGGAGAAGGACTCAAAATTAAAGAAGTAATTCCTGAGGGACCATGCAGCAGAATTAAAAATCCTTTACGCGCCGGAGATATTCTAACCGAAATAAACGGACGCGTTGTCGGAATGAACAACAATCTTTACGCGCAACTGGAAAATCAGGTCGGTAAATCCGTAGAGCTGCGGGTGTTAACTAATTCGGGCGGACAAAAAATCTTGCGGCGCGTTGTGGTTCGTCCCATAAACTACAAAAAGTTTATGGATATCGAATATGACCGCTGGCGCGAAGAAAAACGCGATTTGACGCACAAATTATCGAACAACCGCCTGGGCTACATTCACATTCGCGCCATGAGCAATCCGAGTCTGGAACAGTTTGAAATGGAATTGTACGCCGAGGGTCACAACAAAGACGGACTGGTAATCGACGTACGAAACAACGGCGGCGGCTGGATTGCCGATTACCTGCTGAATATGCTGGAAATAAAAAATCACGCAGTTACCGTTCCCCGCGACGGCGGAAAAGGCTATCCGCAGACGCGCCGACCGCTTTACGCCTGGACAAAACCGATAATCGTGCTTTGTAACGAATATTCGTTTTCCAATGCCGAAATATTCGCCCACGCAATCAAAACGTTAAAACGGGGAAAAGTGGTCGGTTTGCCCACGGGCGGTCTGGTAATCAGCACCGGCGGTATTAGGTTGATCGACGGTTCCCGTTTTCGTGTTCCGTTCCGCGGGTGGTATGTTATCGGCAATATGCAAAACATGGAAAATCACGGAGCCGTTCCGGATATAATTGTTAAAGATTTTCCAGGAGACACAGCGCTGCACAAAGATCGTCAATTGGAGGCGGCTGTGCGTGAATTGCTGAAAGAATTAGGCAAATAAAAAGTAATGTTTGTTCAAGAAGCCCGGAAACCTGATGTCCGCTAAATTTCTTTGCATCGGCGAGGTTTTATGGGACGCTCTGCCCGAAGGATTATTTTTGGGCGGAGCGCCCTTTAATGTTTCAGCGCATTTAAACATGCTGGGTCAGCAGGTGCTGTTTGTCAGCCGCGTCGGAAACGATCGCCTCGGAATAGAAATTCTGCGCAGAATGAAAACAATGGGACTATCCACGGAATTAATTCAGGTGGACGAACAATTCGAGACGGGATTTGTTCGGGTTTCTTTAAATGACCAGGGAAGCGCAAACTATGAAATTATTTTTCCGGTCGCCTGGGATCATATTGCAGCGACACCTGCGCTGTCGGAGCAGGCAGAACAAGCCGATGCAGTGATCTTCGGAAGTCTGGCGCAGCGCTCTCCCGAAAGCAGGCAAACCATTCAAAAAGTGTTGAATTCCCCGGCATTCAAAGTATTTGACGTCAATCTTCGTCCCCCGTTTTATGATAAAAATACAATCAGGCAATCGCTGCTTAAAGCGGATATGATCAAATTAAACGATGAAGAATTAGCTACAATTTGCCGCCTGTTCGGGCTCCCCAAAGGTGATGAAAAAAGTACGCTTAAGATGATTGTGGAAGAATTTGATTGCGCTGCAGTCTGCCTGACAAAGGGAGAAAACGGTTCTGTGTTGATTATGAACGGAGAATGGTTCGAACATCCCGGTTTCAAAGTGCGGGTGTCTGATTCCGTGGGCGCGGGGGATGCCTTTTTAGCGGCGTTTCTGCACGGTTTTTTTGAAGGCTATTCCGGCTCTCGTTTGCTAAAATTTGCCAATGCTGTCGGCGCGTATGTTGCCTCGCAAAAAGGCGCGACTCCGGTCTTGGATTTGGAAAAAATAAAATCAACCTTTCGCATCGTCTGATTTTTATCGCACCGTCTTTTCTGAAATTTTTATTGATTCGGAATGATAATGTAAGCCGGACATAACTTCAATTAAAAAAGTTCAATCCCATTAATGTTCTAACACAGGCTTTTGAATAATGCCCTCTGTTGTTTGTACGTATAAAATAAAACAGCTAAATCGGAAGGGCAGAGCGGAGAGCGCAAGTGACAAGTAAAAGTAACAAGTAACAAGTAACAAAGTAGCAAGGTAGTGACGTGTGGGGCGTAAGAAAAATGAAAAATGAAAAAGGAAAAAGGAAAAAGAGAGAGCAGAGATCAGTAGTAGGCAGTAAGGAGTAGAAAGAAAATAGTAAATGTTAATAAGGAAATGCTTTTTTATTTTCCAAAAAATAACTTGGCTGAATTATTAAAGATTTTGAGCGATTGTGGAGATAACGCATTACGCATTACGATGACCGTAGAAGCCGCTTAACATATTATGCCCATAAAAGCAAGGATTTCAGTGTTAACATAATAATAAACAAATTACGGAGGGAGCATGGAATTGTGGCATCTCTGGATAATTATCGGTATCGTTTTTTTCATTGTTGAAATATTTACGCCCGGCTTTATTGTTGCGACATTTGGCGGCGGGTGTTTGTTAGCCGCCATTCCCGCCTATTTTCAGTTACAGTTTTTATGGCAATTATTGGTTTTCAGTTTGGGGACTTTGATCTTTTTCTTAACCGTTCGCCCGTTGTATTTAAAATACATCTTTCCCCCTGAAGAACAAACTCCGACTAATGTGGATGCCTTAATTGGTCAAAAAGCATTGGTAATTGAAGAAATCGACGCCTTAAATAATAAGGGCAGAGTGAAAGTCGGCGGAGAGGACTGGAAAGCAATTTCGGAGAAATCCCCAAAAATTGCCGAAGGCGAATTGGTAAAAGTCGTTGCCATAGACGGCGTTAAATTGATCGTTGAACCATACTCAAAGGAGGAAAAATCATGACAGAAGTTACACTAATAATGATTGCAGTTGCCCTGTTTGTGATTGTTTTTGCCGTTAAAGGGCTGGTGATCATTCAGCAAGCGCAGGTGATGGTCATCGAACGTCTCGGAAAATTTCATCGTATTTTAGGCAGCGGTATCCACATTATCTGGCCCATTCTGGAAACGCCTCGCAGAATCGAATGGAAATACGTTAAAGTCACAACTTCCGGCGACCAGATTATCGTTCACAAATCGATCAATCGTATCGATTTGCGCGAAACGGTTTATGATTTTCCGCGCCAGCACGTTATTACCAAGGATAATGTAGTAATCGAAATTAATGCGTTGTTGTATTTTCAGATAACCGATCCCCGAAAGGCGGTCTATGAAATTGTGAACTTACCGGACGCCATCGAAAAGCTCACACAAACCACGCTTCGTAACGTGATCGGTGAATTGGACCTGGACCAGACGTTGGCTTCGCGCGATACGATTAACCAAAAATTGCGCGCGATTTTGGATGAAGCGACGGACAAATGGGGCGTTAAAGTGAACAGAGTGGAATTGCAGGATATTACACCGCCAAAGGATATCAAAGAAGCCATGGAAAAACAAATGCGCGCCGAGCGGGATCGTCGTGCGGTTATTTTGCAGGCGGAAGGCGAAAAACGTTCGCGTATTTTGGAAGCGGAAGGTGTTCGTGAATCCGAAATTCAGAGGGCAAACGGCGAGAAACAGGCTAAAATATTGCGCGCTCAGGGTGAAGCCGAGGCAAAGATACAAATCGCCCAAGCCGAAGCAAAAGCGATCGAACTCATTACAAAATCGATCAAAGAAAGTCAGGGCAATCCCACACAATATTTGGTCGCCATTAAATATATTGAAACATTGAAAGAAATGGTCAGCGGCAAAGAAAATAAAGTAGTCTATCTGCCATTCGAAGCAACGGGCGTTTTGAGTTCTTTGGGCGGGATTAAAGAATTACTCTCCGATCACACTCCTAAATAAAGAAGAGATCGAAACCCTTAATTTCGATTAATGTTAATCTTCGGTTAATTTCAGTGGGATGGGCGCAATACCATCCCATTTTTTTAAAGCAAGTCGCATCCAAAATAGGCGCGTTAATAAAAACAGATTCTAAAAATTTGAATTAAATAACGAAATCCATTATAATTTAGTTTAATGTGCGATAAAAATTTTGAGGACGCCTGCTTTGGAATCACAAAATTTTAATAATGAATCAACGGAAATGTTGCCATGAATCCGTTTGGTCGTATTTGAATTCAATTTTTAGTCGGAATGATTTAATAGCATCTTTTCTTTGGTATTCAATTACATTAGGAGGAATTTTGCTGAAATGGGAAATATAGGCTTAACCTTAGTGGATTGGTTGATTATTGCCCTTTATTTTGTTTTTGTGCTGGGAATCGGATTTTACCTTAAACGCTACACTAAAAGTCAGGAAGATTTTTTTCTGGCGGGACGAAAAAATAATTCATGGGTTGCCGGTTTAGCCTTTCTTTCCGCCAATCTCGGCGCTTTGGAATTAATGGGAATGACAGGAAATACATTTAAATACGGAATGTATGTGGCTCATTTCTACTGGATCGGCGCCATTCCCGCCATGCTTTTCCTCGGTATTTATATGATGCCCTTTTATTACAGCGCCCGGATTAAATCGGTGCCCGGATATTTAAAATTACGTTTTGATGAAAAAACCCGCGTGCTAAATGCCGTTTCTTTTGCTTTTATGACTTTGTTGGTCTCCGGAATCAATTTGTACGCCATGGCTTTGGTGCTTCACACCTTTCTCGGCTGGAATTGGGATATCAGTATGTGGGCGTCCGCCTTAACGGTTGCCGTTTATGTGACACTAAGCGGCTTGATGTCTGCGATTTTCACTGAAATCATTCAGTTTTTCCTGATCTGGTTCGGTTTGTTTCTCGTTTCGATTATGGGCATTATTGAGATCGGCAGCGTTCAGGAAATTCTGAGCAGAATTCCCGAATCGTTTGGTACCCTGTGGTCCACTTCGGCAGATCCCGCGCAAAATGGAATGATGATCACCTGGGGAGGAATCGTACTTGGTCTTGGATTTGTTCTCTCATTCGGGTATTGGACCACGGATTTTCTTGTGGTTCAGCGTGCTTTTTCGGCAAAAGATTTACGCAGCGCCCGAATGACGCCCATTCTGGCTTCCTTCTTTAAAATGATCTTACCGTTCATTGTAGTGCTGGGCGGACTTATTGCCTACATTCTCGCGCACGATCCTGGCAGCGGATTCCATTTACTAACAGACGGAGGCAAGATCAATTACGACTCGGCTTTGCCTCTTTTAATAGCGCGCTATTATCCGACGGGTTTAATCGGGCTTGGCGTTACGGCTTTGCTTGCGGGTTTCATGGCGGGGCAGGCGGGCAACATCAGCGCCTTTAACACCGTGTGGACCTATGATATTTACCACTCGGTCATTAACAAAGAAGCCTCGGACGACCACCTGCTTTGGATGGGACGCGTGGCTACGGTCGCCGGTATCATTCTAAGCGTCGGGACGGCTTACTGGGCAAAGAGTATGCCCACAATCATGGATTACATGCAGGCAATCTTTTCATGGGTAAACGCGCCGCTTTTTGCAACCATGCTCCTGGGTATGTTTGTATGGTGGATTACTCCCAACGGCGCCTTCTGGGGTTTGCTTACGGGAATGGTTACTTCGTTCTCACTTTTTATTGCCGTGAAATTCGACTGGATCCCGAAAACCTTAATTACCCTGTCCGACGTTGCCAGCGACATGGCGGCTAACTTCTGGAGAGCCTGGTGGGCATGGCTGATTACTTTTCTTGTCACTATCATTGTTAGTTTTTTTACCCGGAAAAAGGACGAAAAAGAACTTGTGGGGCTGGTTAAGGGTTTAACCGAAGAGACT